>NZ_JBHMIQ010000006.1:0-179949 GCF_048060315.1 Micromonospora sp. LOL_013 | reverse complement strand
TGCGGGCATCGCTGGTGTTCCTCCCAGGTTTCGATGTCTCCATCAAACCCGGTGCGGGACAGTCAGGACAGGCGATGGATGTTCGCCCGGTCCATGCATCATCCGCAGCAGGCGAGCACTACGGCTGCTGGTCGGTTGGGTCAGCCATGGCAGGGTCGCGGCCAACACTCCGGCAGTAACGCGTAACCGGACGACGCCAGCCGGCGAAACGAGAACCCGACCCACGACTCGTGGCGAGTCGCAGGCCAGCGCGATACCGCCGCCGAGGGAGTGGCCGACGATCACCACCGGCCCGATCGCCGCTCGGTCGAGAAACTCGCCAAGCCATCGGCCATACCACGCCAGCCCTCCCCGGTCCGGACGCTCGGCCGCGCTGAGACCGGGTTGTCCCGGAACGTCCAAGACCCACACAGGCCACCGCTGCGCCAACGTTTCCGTCAACGGCAGGCACGTCGCCGCGTTGAAGTTCGTACCCGGCAGCACGACCACGGACGGCGCCCCCTCACCGGCGGACACCACATGCGTATCGCCCCTGCTGGTTGCCACCGAGAACCGCTGGTGCGGCACCGTCCAGCGATCAAGCTGATCAGAACACCAACCCTGAAGCCGGCTTTGTCCCTGGACACTGCGGTAGATGGAAGTCACCATCCCACTATCTCCCACCGCCTAGTGCCGTGACCACCCCCTCCTGGATCAACCAGGTCGAACGCTGGTTCGGCCACCTCACCGAACAGAAATCCGGCGCAGCGTCCACAAGAGCGTCCAAGCCCTGAAAGCCGACATCCGTTCCTGGGTTGCCGACTGGAACACCAACCCGCGACCGTTCACCTGGACCAGGACCGCCGAAAAGAATATCGAGTCACTCGCCCGATTATGTGGGCGAGTTTCCGGTGCAGGACGCCAGAAGGGTCATTTGAAACTTGGTCGACCCTCATGAATGTTAAGCTGGGTGAGATTTGAAGTCGGTCGCATCACGGGGGAGTGTCCGGAGTAGACGCAGCGGCCGGGATCTTGTAGATCATCTTTCGTGGTGAAGTTGATCGAGGGCCAGTCGCTGCGCTGTGAATGTATGACAGGACTTCCCGCTGACCGGCTCGCCGACCTAATCGGCAGGGTACGTGAGATCGTCGGCGATGAGTGGGAGACCCGCCGGTCGGGCGTCCGCATGTGTTGCCGCTGCCCACGGCGGTGATCGCGGTACTGTTCGGGCTGCGGCACAACCTGCCCGACGAGGTCCTCGGCGAGGTCCTCGGCTGTTCCCAGGCGACCATCACCCGCCATCACCAGATTCTACGGCCGATCCTGCGCTGGGTCACCCGACCCGAGGTCGATCAGCGTCTCGACCAGGCTCACCGGGACGGTGTGCTGGTCGACGGGTTCGTCGCCCCGGTCGGCGAACGCGAGGACCACCACGGCCCGTTCTCCGGCAAGAAACACATGTGCGGGCAGAACGTGCAGGTGCCGACGGCCGACGAGCTCGACCCGACGACCAGTACATCGTCGACGGCACGCTGCTTCCCTGCTGGTCGTGGCGCACGCACCGCTGTCTGTACTCCGGCAAGCACAGGACCACGGGCATGAGCGTCCAGGTCGCCCGCGCCCTCGACGGCGCGCTCGCCTGGGTCTGCGACCCGGTCACCGGCAACCGCCACGACTCGTACGCGATCAACGACACCGGGTCCTCGTCACCCTGAATCCCGCTGACTGGATCGACGCCCTGCGCGACGACCTGCTGGTTGAGATCGCCCGGCTGGACACCATGGTCACCCTGGTCGACGCGCCCCACCTGATCGCCCAGTTGCGGGCCGGGGAGTCACTGCAGCAGCGTGGACTGGCGGCGTACGGCACTGGACGCCGCGCTACTCACCGGCACGGAACTGGCGGCGGCGGTGCGGGACTGGCGGCCGGGCTGGGCGCTTGGAGCACGTTGCCGGATCCGTTTACTGAGTGGGATCCCGGTGAGCTGGACGAACACCTCGGTGGGCTGGACGAACATGGACATGTGTCGAGCCAGACAGTACAGACGCCTATCGCAGCTAGATGAAAACGATTACCGTTAGCTCCCGGTGGTCCATCGGGGATCACCGGGAGGGAGTCTGTCTCGTGTTGACCGCAACCCGCCGTCGGGCCACCGGTGCACTCGTCACCGCATCGGCGATGATCGCCGCACTGGTCGTTTCGGCCGCGCCGGCGCAGGCCCACGGCGCTGGCTTGCCGGTGGTCCTGTCCGCCGGCCACGTCGACGTGATCGAAGTGGAGTACGAGGACGGCGAGCTGGAGCCCGGCGTCCACGACGACACCGTCGAGCCCGGCGAGCACCGCCACCACGACGATGTGATCTTCGTCGTCAAGCCCGAGGCGAAGACCACTGTTCCCAGCGACCCGGCCTTCGCCTTCCTCGGCACCGCCGGCACGCCGGTGTGGATCCTGCCGCAGGTGGAGAACGAGGACCTGCTGTTCGCCGGCATCGCCACCGAGGAACTGGAAGCGGGCGTCTTCGAGGGCGACTCGGTCGACCTGACCGTGCAGCAGCTGATCAGCGCCCCCAGCTCCGCCAAGATGGCGATCTACACCGAGGACCTGTTCGGCCTGCCGACGGTGCTGGCGAACAGCCGCGACGGGCTGCCGGACGTCGTCGACCTGTCGGTCGGCGAGCACCTGCACGTCAACTGGGCGTTCAGCAAGGCCGGCGTGTACCTGCTCAAGGTCAAGGCCAGCGCCACCCTGGCCGGCACCACGACCGTCGTCGAGTCCGACTCGGTCTACCTGCGATTCGTCGTCCTGCCCTGATTCGGGCCGGATCGGAAGGGAGCAGCGTGATGAACACCTCCACCCGTCGGGTGCTGGCGGCGGTCGCGTCGAGCATGCTCGCGGCGGCGCTTGCGGTCGCCGTACCGGCGGCGGCGCAGGCCACGGCCATCGAGTTGACCAGCGGCCACGTCGACGTTCTGGACATCGATCACGTCGCGGGCGGGCCGATCGAGCTTACCGTCGGTGACGACACCGGGTCGACCTTCGTCGAGCGGGATCCGTCCACCGTGGTCTTCGTGGTGCCGTCCGCCGCGTACACCGCCGTGCCGTCCAGTTCCGCGTGGTCGTTCCTCGGCACCGGAGGGTACGCCTACGTCCTGCCGCAGACCAACACCGCCGGCCTGATCTGGGCCGGCTGGGACACCACCGGGGTGGCCAGCGGCGCCCTGCAGTTCAACCGGGTCACGGTCAAGCTGACTGACGTGCAGGGGCCTGGTGGGTTCAGCGTCTTCACCGCCTCCGGCGGCACCCCCACCGTGCTGTTCGACAGTGGCAACGGGCTGCCGGACAGCCTGAACGTAAACCGCAACACCCACGCCCACGTCAACTGGGGCTTCGACGCTGCCGGCACGTACGTGGCGACGTTCGAGGTCAGTGGCGTACGGGCGTCGAACGGGCAGTCGGTGAGCGCCACCGAGGAGTTCACCTTCGAGGTCGGCTGACCCTCTGCCGACCCCCGGCAGACGATCCGGCGGGTGTCCCTCGACCCATCGTCCGGCCGGTGCTGATCGTCACCTTTGTGGCACCGGCCGGACGCTTCAATCGAGATGACAACGGTTATCGTTTGCGTTACTGTGCGGTGCGCAGGGGACGATGCGGAGGCAGGTGGGACAGTGCGTGTACGGGGACTCGTCGGGTCGGTCCTGCTGGCGGTCGGCCTGACCGGCTGCGCGGCCCCGCCGACGCTGAGCGCCGCTGACGACCGTCTCCAGGTCGTCACCACCACCGGCATTCTCCGGGACCTGGTCGACAACGTCGGCGGCGACCGGGTCGCGGTCGCCTCGCTCGTCCCCGACGGCGCCGACCCCCACTCGTACGAGCCGTCGCTGCGAGACGTCCGTAACGTCGTCTACGCCGACGTCGCCTTCAGCAACTACCTGCTGCTGGAGGAGCACGCGATCATCAAGGCGCTCGACGCCAACCTGCCCGGCGGCGTACCGAACATCTCCCTCGCCGAAGGTGCCGTCAAGTACGCCGCCGAGATCATCCCGCTGGTCGAGGACGTCGCGCTCGACACCATCTGGCTCGGCATGCGGGTACGTGGCACCGGCGAGACCTACGGCGCCGACCGGGCCTCCGACATCCTGCTGCAGAGCATCGCCGTGACCGGGCCCGGCACGATGGCCGCCTACCTCACCGAGCCGTTCGGCAACCCGGCCGTCTACCTCGACTCGGCCGACGGGTTCGACGCCGCCACCGGTTACCGGGCCGACACTGCAACCCTGCCGGCTGACGCGCACACCCACATGAGCTGGGCCTTCACCGAGCCGGGCGTCTACCGGCTCACCATGTCGGCGCGGCTGGCGGTCAGCCCCGACAGCCGCCCGGTCGCCCTCGGGGAACAGGCCTTCACCTTCGCCGTCGGCGTTGACCCGCACAGCGTGCCCGGCATGGCCGGCGCCGAGGTGCTGCGCGGCGGGCACGCCGACATCACCGTCGACCTCGACGCGGCGGCGCGCGGCGAACCGGCGCTGTACCTGTACGCCGACCCGCACGCCGACGGTGGTATTCACCAGCAGGTGCACGACCCGGGCGACACCGTCATCGAGGTGCCGAACAAGGCCCGCGCCCAGGTACCGGCCGGGCGGGACTTCCGGTTCCTCGGCCGCCCCGGCACCGAGATCTTCCAGCTGCCCCAGGCGGTGCTCGGCAAGCACGTACATGGTGAGATCGACCCGCATCTGTGGCAGAACATCCGCAATGTGATCGCCTACGTCGAGCTGATCCGCGACACCCTGACCGGCGTAGACCCGGCCGGTGCCGCCGAGTACCGCCAGCGCGCCACCGCCTACATCGCCGAACTGTCGGCGCTCGACGACCACGTCCGCCAGACCATCGCGCGAATCCCGCCCGGCCGACGACACCTGATCACCACCCACGACGCGTTCGGTTACCTCGGGGCCGCGTACGACGTGCAGATCTCCGGCTTCGTCACGCCACATCCGGCGGCCGAACCGAGCCTGGCCGACCGGCGTCGGCTCACCGAGACGATCCGCAACCTGCGGGTGCCGGCGGTGTTCCTGGAGCCCAACCTGCGGTCGCGGTCGTCGACGTTGACCGAACTGGCCGACGACCTCGACGTGCGGGTCTGCGGAATCTACGGCGACACCTTCGACGACCGGGTGACCAGCTACATCGAGTTGATGCGGTTCAACGCCGAGTCGCTGCTCGACTGCCTGGCACCATGAGGAGGCATCAGTGAATTCGATCGGTCTGTCGATGGCCGTCTCCGCGCTGTTGGCGATGACGCTGGCCGCCCAGCCCGCATCGCCCGTTGCCCAGCCGTCATCGCCCGATCCGGCGCTGGACCAGTCGATCGCCCCGGATCAGCCGGTGGCCGCCGAACCGGCCGTGCTCGACGCCGGCCACGTCGACCTGGGGCCGCGCTACGTCGACGACGAGTGGACCCTGCTGATCCACGACGACGCCGCGACGCCGGTGTGGCGGGATCCGGACCGGACCGTGCTGCAGGTCACCGCCGCCGCGCTGCGGGCCGTCCCGGACGATCCGACGTACGGTTTCCTCGGCGTACCGGCCGGCACTGACGTGCACGTGGTGCCGCAGGTGCAGCACCCTGACGTGGTGTGGGTCGGCTGGAACACCCAGGACCCCCGGGTGATGCAGACCATCGACCGGGGCGTGACCCTGGAGCTGGCCGACGTGGACGGTCCGGGCGAGGTCGTCATGTACCTGCAGGACGGCACGTTCAGCGAACCGCAGGTGCTGTGGCGCTCCACCGAGCCGCCCGGCCAGCCGATGTGGGTCGAGGTCAACACCCACACCCACGCCAACTGGGTGTTCACCGCCCCCGGTGTGTACCTGATCGCCGTCCGGGCCAGCGCCGACCTGGTTGGTGGCGAGCGGGTCTCGGCCACCCGGCACCTACGCTTCGCCGTCGGCGACGCGACCAGCACCGACGAGGCGCTGGCCGCGCAACCCGGCGAGGTCGCGGCACTGCCGCCCGCCGGGTCGGATGACGCCGCGTCGGCCGACGACGTCGGTGGCACCGGACCGTGGCCGGTCATCGGCCTCGTCGTGGTCGCCGTCGTGCTGGCCGGCGCGCTGGTCGTCGTGGTGCTGCGCGGGCGGGCGGTACGGCGTCGGGTCGAACAGGAGCGTGCCGGCTCGTGACCGCGCTCGCCGTACACGATCTCGACGTGGACCTCGGTGGCCGCCCGGTGTTGCGCGGTGTCCGGCTGCACGTCGACCCGGGGGAGCTGGTCGGGTTGATCGGGCCCAACGGCGCCGGCAAGACAACGCTGTTGCGCGCGGTGCTCGGGCTGATCCGGATCCGGTCCGGGCAGGTGCTGGTCGACGGGGTGCCGAGCCGGCCGGGGCGGTGCGCGATCGGGTACGTGCCCCAGCGGCACGAGTTCGCCTGGGAGTTCCCGATCTCGGTGCAGGAGGCGGTGCTCAGCGGCCGTACCGGTCGGATCGGCCTGCTGCGGCGAGCGGGGGCGGCCGACTGGCGGGCCACCGCCGAGGCGATCGACCGGGTACGCCTGGGCGACCTGCGCCGCCGGCCGGTCGCCGAGTTGTCCGGCGGCCAGCGCCAGCGGGTGCTGGTGGCCCGCGCGTTGGCGTTGCAGCCGGCGTTGCTGCTGCTCGACGAGCCGTTCACCGGGCTGGACATGCCCACTCAGGAGCTGCTCGGTGAGCTGTTCACCGGCCTGGCGGCCGAGGGTACGCCGTTGTTGATGACCACGCACGACCTGATCGGGGCGATGGATGCCTGTTCCCGGCTGGTGCTGCTGAACCGGCGGGTGATCGCCGAGGGCAAGCCGACCGACCTGCGGGATCCGCAGCTGTGGATGCGGACGTTCGGGATCAGTGAACGGTCACCGTTGCTGCGTCTGGTCGGCGTCGACACCGCGGCCGTGGCCGCCGCGTCCAGCGAGAGGACCGGCTGATGCCGATCACCGAGTTCGTCGCCGACCTGTTCAATCCGGACTTGGCGTTCCTGCCGAAGGCGCTGCTGATCGCGGTCATGTCCAGCGTGGTCTGTGGAGTGGTCGGCTGCTACGTGGGGCTGCGTGGGATGGCGTTCATCGGTGACGCCGTGGCGCACGCGGTCTTCCCCGGGCTGGCGGTCGCCTTCGTGCTGCAGGGCAGCCTGGTGCTCGGCGGCGCGGTCGCCGGGATCGTGACCGCGTTGCTGATCGCGGTGTTCGCCCAGCGTCGCCGGCTCAAGGAGGATTCCCTGATCGGGGTGTTCTTCGTGGCCGCCTTCGCCCTGGGCATCGTGATCATCTCGCAGGCGCCGGGGTACGCCGGTTCGCTGCAGCAGTTCCTGTTCGGCTCGATCACCGGCATCCCGGACCGGGACCTCTACACGGTCGGCTTCACCGGGCTGGCCATCCTGACCGCGCTGTTCCTGCTGCACAAGGAGCTGGTCGCGGTCAGCCTGGACCGGGAGTCCGCCCGGTCGGTCGGATTGCCGGTCTTCTGGCTGGACATCGGGCTGTACGCGCTGGTCACCCTGGCTGTGGTGATCTCGTTGCAGACGATCGGCAACATCCTGGTCCTGGCGTTGCTGATCACTCCGGCGGCGGCGGCCCGGCTGCTCACCGACCGGCTCGGCGTGATGATGCTGCTCGCCCCGGTGATCGGCGGCGGTTCGGCGCTGGTGGGGCTGTACCTGTCGTGGAGCTACGACCTGCCGGTAGGCGGCACGGTCGTGCTGGTGGCGACCGGGGTGTTCCTGCTGGCCTGGGTCTTCGCCCCGCGTCACGGTCTGGTCGCCCGGTGGCGGCGGCAGCCGGCAGGGCCCGACGAGGCGCAGGTCACACCGGTGCTGGCAGAGGTGGCCGAACGGCCGATAGGGTAATGAAAACGATTGTCGTTACGGTTTGGTGGGGCTTCCGCCCCGCCACGACCACGTCCCGTACCGTCCACAGTGCGGGCGAGGGAGGAACCAAGAATGAGAACGACAGGTGCTTTCACGCTCGCGGCCCTGGCCGGCGCGGCGGTGATCGCCGGCGGTGTGCTGCTGGCGCCGACCGCTGCGGCTGCCGCCGAGCAGGTGGTGCTCGCCAAGGGCCACGCCGACGCGGTCGACTTCCACTACCACGACGGTGAACTGTCCCTGGAGGTCCACGACGACACGGTCAGCCCGTCGGTCAACCGCGACCCGGCCGACGTGACCTTCCAGGTGCTGCCCGAAGCGGCCACGGCCGTGCCGGACGACCCCCGGTTCGCCTTCCTCGGGCCGGCCGGATCGCAGATCTGGCTGCTGCCGCTGACCCAGGACCCGGACCTGCTCTGGCCCGGCTGGAACACCACCACCCTCGGCTCCGGCGTCTTCGCCGGCGACAAGGTCCAGTTGAGCCTCGTCGAGGTCACCGGACCAGGCGCCGTCTGGGTATTCACCCAGGACAGCTTCGGCGGCCCGATCATGAAGTTCCGCAGCGACGACGGCCTGCCGGACGCCATCGACGTACCGATCCGCACCCATGCGCACGCCAACTGGGCGTTCAGCGCGCTGGGCGCCTACACGCTGACCTTCCAGGCCGACGCGACGCTGACCGACGGCACGACCGTCAGCACCGGCCCGGTCGACTACGCGTTCGTGGTCGGCGAGCTCGACGGCACCGGTCCCGAGACCGTGCTGAGCATCGCCGGCATGGCCGACGAGTACCAGCCCGGCGACACCGTCACCCTGCAGGCGATGCAGACCCCGCAGACCGAGCTGGACCACTACCACTGGTTCAGCCGCTGCCCCGGCAGCGACGACTTCGCCATCATCGGAGGCGAGGCCGGCGCGTCCTACAGCTTCACCGCCACCCGCGAGCTCAACGCCTGCGAATACCAGGTGAAGCTCTACGACGACAACCACAGCGTCGTCGCGATCAGCGCGGAGGTCTGGCTCTGGGTGGCCTTCACCCCGACCGACCCGGAGGCATCGCAGACCATCACCGCGTCGATCGACCCCACCCAGGGCGCACTGGTGATCAGCGTCGACCCGGACGACCGCAGCGTCGTCCTGCCGCCGGCGCAGCTGACCAGCGGTGGTGACAGCTGGGAGAGCGCCGGAAGCCTGCGCCCGGTCACCGTCACCGACACCCGGGCCGGCGCCCCCGGCTGGAGCGCCGGCGGTCAGCTGCCGGACAACTTCACCGGCCCCGACGGTGCCACCTTCAGCTCCGGCTACCTCGGCTGGACCCCGCAGGTGGTCGACCAGTCCGCTGGTCAGGGCGTCGTGGCCGGACCGGTCGTCGAGCCATACGTCGTCGGCGTCGGCGGCGGACTCGGCAGCAGTGCCGTTCTCGGCTCGGCGCCGACCGGCGTGGGCCGGGGCACCGCGACTCTGTCGGCCGGCCTGCAGCTGCGTCTGCCGACCGAGACCGTGCCCGGCACCTACACCGCGACTCTCACCCTCACCGCGATCTGAGGATCGCACCAGGGAACGGGCCGGGCGACGACACCGTGCCGCCTCGTCACCCGGCCCGTCCCACGCCCTCCGCGAAACGGACCACCCCGCATGCGTACGCCAGCAGCCCTGCTCGCCGGTTTCCTCGCCGTCGCCGTCGTGTCGACGGGCCCGGTCGCCGGCCCGGCGACGGTCGGATCGCCGAGCTACACGCCCCTCGCGGCGCAGTCCCTCACCTGGGGCGTCGCTCCGTCCAGCCCCGACGGGCCGAACGGCCGGCCGGCGTTCGAGTACAAACTGGATCCGGGTGCCACTCTCACCGACTACGTGGCGATCACGAACCACTCCGACCAGCCGATCACCCTCGACGTGTACGCCAGCGACGCGTTCACCACCGAACAGGGCGGCTTCGACCTGCTGCCGGCGACCGGGGAACCGGTCGACGTCGGTGCCTGGGTGACGTTCGAGTCCGGCACCTTCACCGTGCCGTCGATGTCGCGGCTGGACGTGCCGTTCACGATCGCGGTGCCGGACAACGCCACTCCCGGCGACCACCCCGGCGGCATCGTCGCGTCGCTCACCGGCACCGGCACCGACGCCGAGGGCAACCAGGTGGCGGTCGACCACCGGGTCGGCTCCCGGATCTACCTACGGGTCACCGGGGAACTCCAGCCGGGTCTGGACGTCGGGGACCTGTCGACGACGTACGAAGGCACCTGGAATCCGATCGGCGGCGGCACCGTCACGGCAAGCTTCACCGTGCGCAACACCGGCAACGTACGGCTCACCGGGCAGCCGCAGCTGACCGTCGCCGGACCGTTCGGGCTGGCCGGGCGCAGCGTCGACGGCGATTCGCTGCCGGAGATCCTGCCCGGCGAAAGTTTCCGGACCACGATCCGAGCCGCCGGCGTACCGCCGATGTTCCGGCTCGGCGCGCGGCTCACCGTCGCACCGACCGCCGTC
Organism: Micromonospora sp. LOL_013; assembly: GCF_048060315.1. Classification (NCBI taxonomy): domain Bacteria; kingdom Bacillati; phylum Actinomycetota; class Actinomycetes; order Micromonosporales; family Micromonosporaceae; genus Micromonospora; species Micromonospora sp. LOL_013. The sequence goes on along the minus strand of NZ_JBHMIQ010000006.1, from coordinate 169,586 downwards.
ACCGACGAGGTGCTCGACCCGGCTCCGGCGACCATGATCGGCGAAAGCGACGTGTGGGCCGTCCCCTGGCCGCAGTTGGTGATCCTGCTGGTGATCGGGCTGGCCAGCTGGCTGGTCGTCGCCCGCCGCCGCCACGCCCGGCGACGGCGGGCAGCACAGCTGGAACAGGCCGTCGCCGCCGCGCGCGAACAGGGTCGCGCCGAGGCCGTACGCAACCGCGCGGTCACCGATGCCACTGACGACAAGACGACCCAGGGGACCTCATGATGATGATGATCCACCGCCACACCGGTGCGGCGACGCGTCGCCGGTGCGCTGCGGTGCTGGCTATCGGTGCACTGGCCGCGGCCCTGACCGCGCCGGCCCCGGTGACCGCCGCACCCGCGACCGCCGTGCCGCCGACGTCTCCGCCGCCTACCGTGCCGCCGACGTCTCTGTCGGTGAGCGCTGCCGGGGCCGACCTGGTGGCGGTCGCGATCGACGGCGAGACGCTGTCGGTGGTCACCCGAGTGGCGTCCGGGCCGGCCCGCGCGGAGTCGGTGACTGGTCGAGGAACTTCCGGCGTCGGCCGGCAGCCGGCGACGGTGGTCTTCGGACCGGCGGGCGGCGTGGCGGTGCGGACACCTGACCATCCAGCATTCCGGTTCCTCGGAACGCCCGGTCGGCTGATGTGGGCACTGACCGGTGGCGACACCGATTTTTCGTACCTGGACACGAGGGCGTTGCCCCGCGGGGCGGTCCGCGGCGACACCATCGAGCTGTCGCTGCGTCAGGTCGACGGCCCGGGTGGATTCGCCGCCTATACCCTCGGTGGGCTCGGCCAGCCGACGCCGTTGTTCGGCACCCTCGACGCGATGCCGCGTACCGCCCGGCTTCCGACAGCGACCAGGACCGGCGGTCTGGTCTGGCTCTTCGACGCCGCAGGCGAGTACCGGCTGACGCTGTCGGCGGCCGCGACGTTGGCCAACGGCACCGAGGTGACGGCCGACGCCGACTATCGGGTGCTGGTGCCGCGGCTCGACGAAGCGCGGCCCGACCCCGCAGACACCCGGCCGGTGCCGGCCCCGGCTCCCGCTCCGGCGGCAGACCTGGCGAGGGTGTCCGGTGCCGCCTCGGGCGACGGCGTACCGCTCGGTGCCGATTCGCCGTCGGCCGGCACCCCCGCGCGGGCGCTGGCGGCGGGTGCCGCACCGGCGGCGACCAGCGCCGCGCCGCCGCTCGCCGCAGCGGCTCAGCAGGACGGGTCACGGGTGGTGATCGACGACGGTCATGTCGACATGGGTCCGGATCTCACCGGCGAGAACTGGACGATCCGCCTCAAGGACGACACCGTCTCGCCCCCGGCGTGGCGCGAGCTCGCCGACGTGGTGCTGCACGTCATGGACAACGCGAAGATCACCGTTCCGGACGACGCCGACTTCCTCGGTGCGCCCGGGGACGAGGTGTGGCTGTTGCCGCAGGGGCAGCGTTCCGGGATCGTCTGGCCGGGCTGGAACACGCAGCATCCGTCGGTCGTGGCCGGGGTTCGTGGCCCGGTCACCTGGACTTTTACCGGTGTCGACGGCCCCGGCCGGTTCGCGCTGTTCCTGACCGGGTCGTTCGGCGAATCCGAGGTGCTGTTCGATTCGTCGGCCCGGCTGCCGCAGCAGCTCGACATCCCGATCAACACGCACGCCCACGGCAACTGGGCGTTCAGCGAGCCCGGCATCTACCGGCTGGCCTTCGAGATGTCGGCCACTACGTCGTCAGGATCGACGGTCACCGACTCGCGCTCGCTCACCGTGGCGATCGGTGACGCGACGGACCCGGACACGGGCTTCGGGCCCGGCGACGACAACCCGGGTGGTGGCTCCGGTGACGGGAGACTGCCGCGGACCGGATCGTCGTGGCACCTGCCGGCCACCGGAGCCATCCTGGTGATCGCTGGCGCGCTGGTGCTGTTCGCGACGCGTCGGCGACGCGCCGATCAGTGCTCGTCGTAGTGATCGCCGTGGGACACCATGTCGTGGCCACAGTCGGGACCATGCGTGTGGTCGGCATGCGACTCGGCTGTCACGTGCTGGTCCGTGCCGGGGAGGAAGCCTGATATCCACCCTAAGTGCGGTTTTCCGGGATCGAAGTGCGGACTTTGCGTTCTTGACCCGATCGACCGCGACCAGCCAGAAGACGATCGAGTGGACCGACGGCCAGACGTACTAGGTGGTCGACGTGGAGATCTCCTCGGCCAGCCACCCGTTCTGAACGGGTCGGCAGCGCCTGCTGGACAGCGCCGGTCGAGTGGAGAAGCTTCGTCCCAAGTACGCCCGGAAGAAGCGCCCGGAGGGCGACGCGACGGCCGGCTAGCGTGAGCAGCCGCCCCCGCGCTTCCCGGTGTGTCGTGGCCGGGTTTGCCGCGCCGGTCGCCGGGTAGCCGGTAGGCGCTGGTAGTCGCGACCGTAGCGGCAGTGGCCGGCGAGGAGGCGTGATGGCTGGCATCGGTGCCCGCGTCTGGGCGGTGGCCGGGGGGCGGATCCCGCCGGTTAGCAACGGCGACGAGCCGGAGTTCACCAGCTTCGACCAGCTCTGCCTGCTCAACGCCGGCGACGTCGATGCCGAGGTCGAGCTGACCGTGTACTACGACGATCAGGAGCCGGCGGGGCCGTACCGCTGGGTGGTGTGGGCGCGCCGGATCCGGCACGCCCGGCTCAACGACCTCGTCGACCCGGAGCCGATCCGGCTGGGCCGACCGTTCGGCTGCGTACTGACCTCGTCGGAGCCGGTGGTGGTGCAGTTCCAGCGGCAGGACACCCGGCTGCCGGGGGTGGTGGCGTTGACCGACGCGACCCCGTACGCCGGGTGAGGGCCGGCGTATCCGTGGCTGCCTGTTCATCAACACCTTCGGCGAACTGGGCGGGACCACGCCGCACGTCGCCGGTTTCGTCCGGGCGCAGAAGGTCGAGTTCCAGCAGCGGGTGGCGGCACTGGTCGCCGAAGCCGGCCGAGTCGAACCGCCAGTAGCCGACGGTGGTGTGGCGCAGCACCGCGACCGGCGGCCGGGGAGCGGCCGGCGGCACCGGTGCGAACCGGTTGGAACCGGGCCGCGAAGTCGACCTCGACGCTGAACCGGTCGACCGGGCCGGTCAGCTCGACCGTCTCGGCCTGCAGCGGCGTGCGCATGGCCGGATCCCGGGTCTCGGAGTGTTCCGGCTGGTGGGTACGCAGGGGATCGTCAGTCACCCGAGCAACGTCGCGCCCGGTAGTGAGCGCCGGGCGTCAGTGGCTGAACGACGTCTGCGACCAACGGAAGATCAACTCGGTGGGGCAGGCGGCCGGTCCACCTGGGCGGCGGTGCCGGGTGCCGGGTGCCGCGCCGATGCCGGCGAGCGTGTTGTTGTCCCCCACGGCGGCAACGTGCTCAGCCGCCCGGGTACGCCACTGTCGCTCCGGCAGTCGCCGGTGTTCCAGGAAGAACAGCGACAGGTGACCCCCGGCGGCAGGTGCAGCCGGCCATCGACCACTTCGACGCCGACGAACTGGTCGAGCTCGCCGTGGTCTGCGCGGTCGCGTCGATGCTTCAGCGGTTCGCCGCGCTGACCGGCCCGGCCGTCGAACCGCAGGTACGCGAGTTCCTCGCCCGGGCCGATCTGTCGGCCGATCCACTGGTGCTGCGCTACCCGGTGTCGGACGGCCCGGTGTCGGACGGCCCGGTGTCGGACGGCCCGGTGTCCGCCGGCGGGCGGTAGCCACTCACCGCGACACCGCCAGTTCGCCGAACCAGCGGCCGGCGTCGCGGAAAACCTCCCGGACGGTCAGCCCACCGGCGGCCGCAGCGGCCCGTACCGCGTCGGTGTCCAGCCGTGCCCACCGGAACGCCGGCCCCAGCCGGGGCCGGCCTCCGGCGGCGGTGCTGACCACGTGCGCGTACCCGCGCCACAGCCCGACCCCGGGCGGATCCAGCTCCACCAGCAGGGTGCCCAGCGGATGCAGCAACGACCGGCACCGGCGCAGCAGCGCCACCGGGTCGCCGCCGATGCCGATGTTGCCGTCCAGCAGTACGGCGTGCCGCCACCGGCCTTCGGCGGGCAGCCGGTCGAACAGGTCACGGTGGATCGCCACCCCGCCCCGGGCCCGGGTCAGCGCCACCGCTCGGGCCGACACGTCCACCCCGACGGCGGTCACCCCGGCCCGGGTCAGCGCCACCGTGACCCGGCCCGGCCCGCAGCCCAGGTCCAGGGTCGGGCCACAGCACCGGGCCACCACCGCATCGGTCGTCGGTTCCACCGGCCCGTGCCAGCGCTCCACCGGCAGCCGCCAGCGGACCCCGTCACCCTGCACCAGCCAGTGTCCGCCGGCCGCCGGAGCCAGCAGCGCGGCGGCGAAACCGTGGTCCGCCGCGTACCGGCCGGGCACGCTGGCGGTCACCGTCGCGCCCCGACGGCAGGCACCGGTATCCGGGCCAGGGCCGGCACGCCCACCGCCGCCACCTGGCCGGCGAACCGGCTGCCGGGGACCGCGTCGGCCACCGCCAGCGCGTCGCGCCACTCGTCGACGTCGCGCAGCACCGGCAGTGGCGCGACCCGCAGCCCTCGCGCGCGCAGCGCCGACCAGGTGTCGCGCCCGGTGTGCGAGGTCGACATCGGCACCCGCCGCAGCACCTCGGCATGCCGGGGATCGGTCAGACCCAGCGCCCACCAGCCGCCGTCGGCCGCCCAACCGAGCACCGCGCCGGTGCCGGCCCGCACCCCACCCGCCTCGGTCGGTGCCCCACCGGCGACGGTCAGCGTCTCGACGGCGGCGGTCAGCGCCGCGCCGGTCAGCTGCGGAGTGTCCATCCCGATCTGCAGCACCGGCCGACCCAGGTACGCCGCCGCCACGTCGGCGTGCGCGTTGGCCAGCCGGTCGGCGAACCCGTCCCCGCGCTGCGGCAGTACCCGCCAGCCGGCAGTCGCCACGACCAGCTCCTCAGCGGCACCCGGGTACGCGTCGGCGTCGGTCAGCCGGCCGGCCAGCGCCAGCACCGGCGTCACCGCGCCGGCCGCGCGGACCGCGTCCATCGTGTCCAGCAGCGCGGCGGTGGCGATCCGGGCAGCCTGCCCGGGGGTGGCCGGCGGGCAGAGCCGGGTCTTCACCAGCCCGGCCACCGGTGTCTTCGCCATCACCAGCAGGACGGTCACCGGGTACCGTCCACGGTGCGCAACACCCGACCGAAGTCGCGGGTCGCCCGCAGCGTGCCGCGTACCGAGCCGGACACCTTCGAACGGGTGCCGGCCGCCCGGGGCGCGTACGTCACGTCCAGCTCGACGATGCGCCACCCGGCACCGGCGGCCCGGATCATCAGCTCCAACGGGTAGCCGAAGGCCCGGTCGGTGACCCCGAGCGAGAGCAGCGCCTCGCGGCGAGCCACCCGGATCGGGCTGAGGTCCCGCAGCGGTACGCCGCGCTGCCGTAGCAGCGCCGCGACCAGCGCCGTACCGGCCCGGGCGTGCCAGGGCCAGACCCGCGCCGACACCGGTCGGCGGCGTCCCACGGTCAGCTCGGCGTGCCCGTCGGCGACCGGACGCACCAGCGCCGGCAGCTCCGTCGGATCGAACGACCCGTCCGCGTCGAGTACGCAGACCAGCTCGGTCTCGGCGGCCAGCAGGCCGGTGTGCACGGCGGCCCCGTACCCGCGCCGCGGCTCGTGCACCACCCGCGCGCCGTGTGCGGCGGCCACCTGCTGGGACCCGTCCCGGGACCCGTTGTCCACCACCACCGCCCGGTAGCCGGGCGGCAGCGCGGCGAGTACGCCCGGCAGGGCGGCTGCCTCGTCGAGGCAGGGCAGCACCACGTCGATCGGTGTCGGCATACCGCCGACGCTAGGACGAACCGCCCCCGACCGGGTGGCGTTCCGCGCTTACGGAAGTCTTACGGGCGGCAATTCTTACCGGAGGGTTACGGTCTGGCCGTTGCCCGGCCCGGGTGCCGGCGCAGGCCGTACCGTCCGTTGGTCATGACACCAGAATCCGCCACCCGGCGGTCCGGCCGTGCGGACCTGACCGTGCTCGGGGTCGAGTTGGCGCTGATCGCCGCCGCCGTCGTCGTCGGTGTGGTGCTCAACCGGCGTGGCGTCGGACTCTACGCCGAGACCGCACCGCTGTACGCGTTCTGGCGTCCGCACGTCGGTTGGGGCACGCCGCTCGCCGTCGCGGTCGCCGTCGTGGTCGTCGGTTGGGGGGTACGGTGGGCGCGCACCGCCGGCTGGGCGCGGCTGCTCAGCGTCGGGTACCTCGCCGCGGTGGCCTGGATTCTGTCGCTGGCCCTGATCGACGGCTGGACCGCCGGGGTCACCGAACGCCTCACCAACCAGGCCGAGTACCTGCACGAGGTGCACCGAATCACCAGCATCCCGGTGATGCTGGCCGGGTTCAGTGACCGGATCATCGACTTCCAGCCCGGCTCCTGGTCCACGCACACCGCCGGCCACCCGCCGGGGGCGCTGCTGGTCTTCGTCTGGCTGGACCGGATCGGCCTCGGCGGTGGCACCGCGGCCGGCCTGGCCTGCATCCTGATCGGCGCGACGATGGTGGTCAGCGTGCCGGCGACGCTGCGTCGGCTCGGCGCCGAGGACGCCGCCCGCACCGTCCTGCCGTTCCTGGTGCTGCTGCCCGGCGCGGTGTGGATCGGCTCGTCCGGCGACGGGGTGTTCACCGGGGTGGTCGCCGCCGGGCTGGCCCTGCTGGCCGCCCGCCACCCGGCGGCGCTGCTCACCGGCGGCCTGCTGCTCGGCTTCGCGCTTTACCTGTCGTACGGGTTCGTGCTGGTCGGGCCGTTGGCGTTGGCGGTGCTGGTGACGCGGCCCGGCCGGTTCCTACCGGCGCTGCTGATCGCCGGCACCGGGGTGGTGGCCGTCGTGGCCGCGTTCACCGCCGCCGGTTTCTGGTGGTGGGAGGGCTATCAACTGGTCGTCGAGCGGTACTACCAGGGCTGGGCGGCCGAGCGTCCGTACAGCTACTGGGTGTGGGCCAACCTGGCGGCGATGCTGCTCTCCGCCGGCCTGGTCGTCGGGCCGGCGCTGCGGCGCACGATCGGGGCGGCCCAGCAGGCGGTACGCCGGGCCGCCCCGACGATACCGGCGGCCGGCGTGTCCCGCGGGCGGCGGCTGCTCGCCGGGTTGCGGGCCGCCGCGCGACCGATGGTGGTGCTGCCGCTGACAGCGGCCGCCGCGATCGTCGCGGCCGACCTGTCCGGGCTGAGCAAGGCCGAGGTGGAGCGGATCTGGCTGCCGTTCGTGGTGTGGCTGCTGGTCGCCACGGCCCACCTGCCGGCCGGCGCACGCCGCTGGTGGCTGGCCGGGCAGGCGACGACCGCGCTGGCCGTCAACCACCTGCTGCTGACCTTCTCCTGACCGGATCCCCGGCCGGCGCCAGTAGCGCCGGCCGGGGATCCGGCTTCAGGCCGGCACCTGCAGGGCAGCCGGTTCACGCGGCAGCGCGGCCGACTCCCGCAGCGGGTCGGTGGCGAACGCGGTTACTCCGTCGGCGAAACCGACCTGGGCGGTGAAGCCGAGCAGTCGCGCCGCCCGACCCGGGTCGGCCACCACATGCCGTACGTCCGCCGGCCGGGCACCGCCGACGATCGCCGGCTCCGGCCCGCCCATCGCCGCCGCCAGCTGTCGGGCCAGCTCACCGACCGGGTGCGGTTCACCCGAGCAGACGTTCACCGGGACCATGCCGGCCGGCTGGTCGGCGACCATGGCCAGCAGGTTTGCCCAGGCCACGTCGGTGACGTGGACGAAGTCCCGCTGCTGCCGGCCGTCCTCGAGCACCTGCGGTGCCCGCCCGCCGGCCAACGCCGACCGGAACAGCGACGCCACTCCCGCGTACGGGGTGTCGCGTGGCATCCGGGGGCCGTAGACGTTGTGGTAGCGCAGCGCCCAGCCACCGCCGCCGGTCTGCCGCGCCCACGCCGCCGCCAGATGCTCCTGGGCGAGCTTGCTCGCCGCGTAGGTGCTGCGCGGCTCAAGCGGTGCGTCCTCCGGCACCCGTGTCCAGCGGAGTTCACCGGCGCACTGCGGGCAGCGGGGGTCGTACCGGCCGGCGGCCAGGTCGTCAGGGCGGCGTGGCGCCGGCCGGACGACGCCGTGCCCGGCACAGGTGTAGCGGCCTTCGCCGTACACCACCATCGAGCTGGCCAGTACCAGTCGGGTCACGCCGGCCCGGTGCATCGCGGCCAGCAGTACCGCGGTGCCGTAGTCGTTGTGCCCGGCGTAGGACGGCGCGTCCGACGGGTCGAGGCCGTGGCCGACCACCGCCGCCTGGTGACAGACCACGTCGACGCCGGGCAGCAGCCGGTCCAACAGTTCGCCGTCGCGAACGTCGCCGCGTACCAGGTCGTGCCGGCGGACCCAGTCGGGTGGCTCGTCGCCGTGTGCCTGCGGCAGCAGCGCGTCCAGCGCGACCACCTCGTGTCCCTCGTCGACCAGCAGGTCGGCGACGTGCGATCCGATGAACCCGGCCGCGCCGGTGAGCAGTATCCGCATCCGCTCACGGTATGGCCGGCCGGTAGGTCGCCGGTCCGGTTCCGGCCAGCCGTCAGAATTCCGTAATCGTCGAACCGGGCCCTGACCCGGTCGTGGCGAACTAGCGTCCCGGTACATGGCCGCCACCACCGATCCGGCACCGGACCCCGGCTCCGGCCCCGCCTCCGCCGGTCCCGCCTCCGCCGGCCCGTTCGACGTTGCCCACCGCTGGCGCAGCCCGCTGCGCGGCCCCTGGCTGACCTCGATCCTCGGCCTCGTTCTGCTGATCGGCCTGCCAGTCGTGATGATCACCGGGCTGCTCGACTACATCGCCTACGGGCCGCAGTTCGGTCAGGCGTTTCCGCGCGACGTCGGCTGGCTGCGGCTGCCGTACTTCGACTGGCCGACCCGCCCGTCCTGGCTGTTCCGGGTCAGCCAGGGCCTGCACGTGGCGTTGGGGATCGCGCTGATCCCGGTGATCCTGGCCAAACTGTGGTCGGTGATTCCGAAACTGTTCGCCTGGCCGCCGGTGCGGTCGGCGGCGCAGGCACTGGAGCGGATCTCCCTGCTGCTGCTGGTCGGCGGAATCCTGTTCCAGACCGTCACCGGTGTGCTCAACGTGCAGTACGCGTACCTGTTCGGGTTCGACTTCTACACCGCGCACTACTTCGGGGCGTGGGTGTTCACCGCCGCGTTCGTCGTCCACGTCGTACTCAAGCTGCCCCGGATGATCACCGCGTTGCGGTCCCGGCCGCTGCGTGCCGAACTGCGCACCTCGCGGGCCGACACCCGGCCCGAGCCGCCCGATCCGGACGGCCTGGTCGCCCCGCGGCCCGCCCCGGCGACGATCAGCCGCCGGGGAGCGCTCGCCCTGGTCGGCGGCGGGTCGCTGCTGCTGGCCGTGCTCACCGTCGGGCAGAGCCTGGACGGCCCGTGGCGGCGGCTGGCCCTGCTGCTGCCCCGTGGCCGACCGGCCGGTGACGGACCGAACGGCTTCCCGGTCAACCGCACCGCCGCGGCGGCCGGGATCCGGCCGGCCGACACCGGCGACGGCTGGCGCCTGGAGCTGCTCGGCGACGACGGCCGGGTGGTGAGCCTGAGCCGGGAACAGCTGCTCGGCATGCCGTCGCACACCGCCCGGCTGCCGATCGCGTGTGTGGAGGGCTGGTCGACCCTGCAGACCTGGACCGGGGTACGGCTGCGCGACCTGGCCGCCGAGGCCGGAGTGCCCGAGCCGGCGTCGGCCCGGGTCACCTCGATCCAGCGCGGCGGCCTGTTCAACAAGGCGACCCTGCAGGCCAACCAGGTGCTGGACCCCGACTCGCTGCTGGCGCTGCGGGTCAACGGCGTCGACCTCTCCCTCGACCACGGCTTTCCGGCCCGGATCATCGTGCCGGCGCTGCCCGGCGTGCACTGCACCAAATGGGTGGCGACCATCGAGTTCAGCGGCGACGGTGACGGCAATGGGTGACCGGAGCGGGCAGCTGGTGGCCGGGCGGCTCCGGGCCGGCTATGGGGCGCCGTGGTGGCACCTGCTGTTGCTGGTCGGATGCTTAGCGGTCGCCGGCTGGGTGGTGCTGCGGCTGGCCGGCGAGGCGACCGCCGTACGGATGCTGATCTGGTTCGTGGCCGCAGTGATCGTGCACGACCTGGTCATGTTCCCGGTCTACGCGGCCGCCGACCGGGCGCTGCTCACCGCGACCCGGTCCGCCGCCGCCACCCGGTCCGCGACCGCGGCCCAGGCGGATGTCGGGAACGGTAGCCGTCCGGCCCGGCTGTCCGTGGCGAACCACGTCCGGGTGCCGGCGCTCGGCGCGGCGCTGCTGTTCGTCGTCTACCTGCCCGGCATCCTGCGGCTCGGCGGCGGCACGTTCACCGCCGCGACCGGCCTGACCCAGCAGCCGTACCTGACTCGCTGGCTGCTGGCCAGCGTCGCGATGTTCGCCGTCAGCGGGCTGTGGCTCGCCGTCCGCCTGTACCGCGTCCAGTTGCGGGACCGCCGATGATCAAAGCGTCGGGTCGAGGTCCGCCGGTCCGCCGGTCCGCCGTACCGCCACGGGTCAGGCCTTGGCCTGCATGCCCGACCGAGCGGGATTGGCCTGCTTGGCCGCTTTTGGATCCTTTTCATCCTGCTTGGCCCGCACTCCGGCGGCCACCCGGTCGCCGATGTTCTTGTCGACGTTGCGCCAGTACCCGAAGGCACGTTGCAGCACCGGTTCGCTCACCCCGTTGAGCAGGTGCCCGACGATGTTGTCGACCAGCCGGTCGCGGGCCGCGTCGTCCAGCACCTGGCGAACCATGGTGCCGGCCTGCCCCCAGTCGTCGTCCTCGGCGTGCGACGAGTACGCCGCCCGGACCATCTCGCCGTCGGCGTACCAGGTGCCGCCGTCGTCGGTGAGATTCGGCTGCGCCTGCGGTCCGCCGTACGAGTTCGGCGCGTACACCGGGTCGGTGACGTTGCGCACGCGCATCGCGCCGTCCTTCGAGTAGCTGTGCACCGGCACCTTGGGCGAGTTGACCGGGATCTGCCGGTAGTTGACGCCGAGCCGGGCGCGGTGCGCGTCAGCGTAGCTGAACCCGCGGGCCAGCAGCATCTTGTCCGGGGACAGCCCAGTGCCGGGTACCACGTTGTTCGGCTCGAACGCCGCCTGCTCCATCTCGGTGTGGTAGTCGGTGACGTTGCGGTTCAGGGTCAGCCGGCCCACCTCGTGCAGCGGGTAGTCGCCGTGCGGCCACACCTTGGTCAGGTCGAACGGGTTGAACCGGTACGTCCTGGCCTGCTCGAACGGCATCACCTGCACGTACAGCGTCCAGGACGGGAACTGCCCGGCGGCGATGTGCTCGAACAGGTCCCGCTGGTGGTAGTCGGTGTCGGCCGACGCCATCTGGTCCGCCTCGTCCTGGGTGAAGAACTCGATGCCCTGGTCGGTCTTGAAGTGGTATTTGATCCAGAACTTCTCGCCCCGCCTGTTGATCCACATGTACGTGTGGCTGCCGTACCCGTTCATGTGTCGCCAGGTACGCGGAATGCCCCGGTCGCTCATCAGCCAGGTGACCTGGTGCGCGGATTCCGGCGACAGGGTCCAGAAGTCCCACTGCATGTCGTGGTCGCGCAGGTTGTTGTCGGCCCGGCGTTTCTGCGACCGGATGAAATGCTGGAACTTCATCGGGTCCTTGATGAAGAAGATCGGCGTGTTGTTGCCGACGATGTCGAGGTTGCCGTCGCTGGTGTACAGCTTCACGGCGAAGCCGCGCGGGTCGCGCCAGGTGTCCGGGCTGCCCCGTTCCCCGGCGACGGTGGAGAACCGGACCATCGTTTCGGTCTCGGTGCCGGGCTGGAAGACCGCCGCCCGGGTGTACGCGCTGACGCCGCCGGTCACCTGGAACGCGCCGAACGCGCCGCCGCCCTTGGCGTGCGGCTGCCGCTCCGGGATCCGTTCCCGGTTGAAGTTCGCCATCTGCTCGATCAGGTAGTGGTCCTGCAGCAGCAGTGGGCCGTTCGGGCCGACGGTGAGCGAATGCTCGTCGCTGGCGACCGGCACCCCGGCGTCGGTGGTGGTCGGTGGGCGTTGTCGCTGGTCGGTCACGAGCTCTCCTCGGGTCGGCGGCAAGTCCGTGCGCTACTGGCACCCATACCCAACCAACGACGCTCTCAGCCCTGCGTGCTCGGCCGCCGGGCCCGACACCGGATCCCCGATCAGGCGATGCGGGTGGCCGTGCCGACCGGCACGGCCGGCACCCGGTCGGTGTGCAGCCCGGCAGCGATGGTTTCGACCCTCGTCGTGGGCCGGGTCGACAAGGAGCTGGTGATCGGGCGGCGGCTGGCCGGCGGGGCACCGCTGACCGGCGAGAAGGAGACCGACGAACCGGACTTCACCGGCGCGGTGAACGAGGTCGGGCTGCCGATCTAGCAGCGGCTGGCCGACCACGACCTGTTCAACGAGTGGGTGACCCCGATCGGGTCGGCGGTGTTCGCGATCCCGCCCGGCTGCGGGCCCGGTAGCTGGATCGGCGAGAGCTGCTGGCCTGACAGGTCGGCGGTACCGCAGACGCCGGTGTGCCGGACCGCGGGGAGTGGTCCGGCACACCGATCGGGGGGAAAGGTCAAATCATCCAGCGGTTGCGCTGCACGAAGGGCAGCTTCGCCCAGAGCCGGCCGAGACCCCAGGTGTGGCCGGCGTACGCGGCGGCGAGGACGACCAGGACGACCGCGTAGACGATGTGGTAGTCGACCAGCGGGTTGGTGGCGTGGGCGGGTTCGCCGCTGGCGGTGACGCGATCGAGCGGGAACTCGGCGAGCCACATGAACACCATCATGAGGGCACCGGACGCGGCGGCGACGCGCAGCCCGATGCCGGCGATCAGGGCGATGCCGATGGCACCGAGGCCGGCCATGAACAGGGTGTCGGCCCACCAGGTGCCGGCGATCGAGTGGAAGAACGACTGCAGCGGGCCGACCTCGACAGAGGAGAGGAAGCCCTTGGTCGGCGAGCCGCCGTTGACCCAGGCCCGCTCGGCCGGGGTGGCGAAGCCGAATCCGAAGGTCTTGTCGAGGAACGCCCAGAGGAAGACGAACCCGGTGGAGATCCGCAGCACGGCCAGGGCCCGGGCGGCGGTGGTGGTCAGCATCGCGCCGGGGAGTTCGGCGTGCTCGAGGGGCCGTTGGATCGACCGGTGGCTGCTGTGCTGGATGGTCGTCATCGTCGCCTCCGCGACTCGCATCTCGCTGTGACGAGATCAGCTTCCCGCGTTGGCGGTTCCCGCCGCCTGAGGCGGAACACCCGTGGTGGTCGGGACTAAGGTCCCGACCACCACGGGACGTCCGTCGGCGCCGTCGGCGCTCCGCTCGTCGTGGTCAGAGTCCGGCTGCGGCGTCGTAGCGGAGACGCAGATCGGCCATCTCCGATTCGGTCAGGGCCTCCTTCATTGCCAGCTCCGCGTACTTGGCCGGGAACATCTGCTGCAGCCGGTCGACGAACATGATCTCAGCGGTGGCCTCGACGACCTGGATCCCCGGTGGCTCGGTGGACAGGTCCACGATTACCGGACCGGCGAGCTTCGGGGCGACGTCCCAGGGGCGGTCGGGTCCGGCGACCCCGCACAGGTGGAAGCCGTAGACGGTCCGTACGTCGGCGAGTGTGTCGACGTCGGTCGGCTCGTGGCCGTAGATGTGGACCCCGCAGATCACCGCCGGTGCCGGCTCGTCCCCGTTGGCCGCCTGCACGATGTGTCCGGCGTGGTTGTGCTGCTCCGGGTCCGCCTGTTCAAGCGTGGCACGCATCCGGGTCATGATCTGTCCACGCAGATCCGCCGGTGCCAGGTCGGGGTCGGCCGAGTCGACCAGTACGACCACGCTGACCGACGTCGCCAGCAGGATCACCGCCACCCAGGCAACGCGGTTTCGGTACCACCTGGCGAATCTCTCCCGTGCAACCATGGCTACTTCTCATTTCGTCGCCGAATCCGGATCCTTGGCAGATCAGAGTGGATATTGCCGACGGGGCAGCCCGTCGGGCGGAGCGGCGCGGGTGTCTGTCAGGTGCCGCGCTGTCGACGCTGCGATGCTCCCGGCTGGCCGCTGTCAACGCGGTTGCCCCCACGCTACGGCGATGTGAGTCATTTCAGCACGAGCGAACCCAATTCAGCAACATCGATGCCAGTGTGGTTGTAGGAACACTCAGGAGGTGCGTGGTGTTCGAGGAGTATCCACGTGATACTCCGTGCGCAAGGGGCGGCAAAGCGGGTGCGGACCGGGTTCTGAGGTTGGAGGTCGTCCGAGGCCGCATCACCGAAGGAGGCACCCTGCTTGTCGCTGCGTCCGGTGCCTTCCTGGCCGACGGAGAACGGGTCGAAGCTGATCACGGCGGCACCGGCGGAGCGGCGGGCGTGCTGGTCGGTCGGACCACAGGAAGCAGGGCGCCTCCCGGGCAGTCCAACAATGTCCTGCCTGGGAGGCGCCCCTTGGCCGCCGCTCCGTCTCCGCGGCCGGCGGCTGACCCGACCTACCGGACGTTGATCACCATCCGCCGGAAGGAGTACAGGTTGGGCGAACCGTTGTCACGTACCTGCAGGATGATGTGGATGCTCTGCCCGCCAGCGTTCGACGGGATCTGCACCGTGGCCGAGGTGCCAGAGCTGTTGCTGATCGACACGCTGCCGTTGTACGAGCTGGGCTCGTCGTAGTACGACCACGTGTATGCCAGCGAGTCGCCGTCTGGGTCGCTGGAGCCGGCTGCGCTGAGGTTCACACTGGAGCCAGCGGAGGCGGACATCTCCAGGACATCCTTGGTGGTGTCACCGTTGAGCACGGCGATCGGATGATGGTTGGCGCCGGAGTAGCTGCTGGTGATACTCCAGTCCATCCGGGCCGCGAAGTCGTTGTGAATCGCGGTGCTCCACCGGTTGATCGAGCTGCCACCCTCCGACGCGTCGGTGTACATGTAGTAGGGGTCGAACGACGGCTCGTGGTCTAGTCGACCACTGCAGGACATACCACGTACAGCGGACCTTTCGGCCGGGCCGAACCGACCGCCGAAGCCGCCCCAGTCCACGTGGTCCGGATCGGTCAGCCCGTTCGCGATCTGGTGCAGGAACGCCGGGGTGTCACCCTCGGTCGCCCACTGCTTGTCCGGGTACTGCGCCCCCAGCGGACCGTGGTTCTGGACGTTGGAGTCCAACCAACTGTCCGACGGCTGCCAGCTGTACACCAGGTTCTTTGCGCGGATGTAGACGAGGTTCGGGTAGTTCTTCGTCAACCACGCGCCCGCATCGTCCTGACCGAGGATGTCGTACACCCGGAGCTTGCTGATGAACCGGTTGACCTCTGCCTGGCTGCGAGTGTTCTGTACCTTCCAGACCGCTTGCGCCAAAGTGTTGCCGCCACCCCAGAAGTTGACCCAAACCGGCCGGGGATCGTCTCGGTCCACCGCAGCGATAATCAGCTCTGATCCTGGGGTGTCCCTACCCGAACCGACCGCGTCCATGCCGTAGCCGGTCTGGCCCAACTTCGAGATGGACTGCAGGTACGACAGGCTCGGGTAACCGTCTGCGTGTCGTTGCAGGTTGGACAGCACCTGGCCGTACGCGTTCAGTCGTGGATTGAGTAGATTGTTCATGTTGGAGGAGCTCTGCGTCGGCCGCCAGCAGCTGGTGCTGCCGATGATGCCTTCCAGGTCCACCTCGTTGGCCATCACCAACATACGAACGAGCGACTGCAGGTCGTCCGGGTCGGCACCTAGGTCGGTTGTGTTGATGACCCGCGGTTTTGCGGATGCGGCTCGTACCGATATTGACTTGGCGAGTGAGTTGGTGCGGCCGTCGTTGTCGGTGACGGTGACGGTGACGGTGTAGGTGCCGGCGGTGGGGTACTGGTGCGTGGTGACTGCGCCGGTCTTGATGGTGCCGTTGCCGTAGTCGGTGCGGTAGCTGGTGATGGTGCCGTCAAGGTCGAAGGATGCGGTGGCGTCGACGGTGATGGTGTCGCCGGGTTTGGGGTTGGTCGGGGTGACGGTGAAGGCGGCCACTGGGTCGCCGGGGTTGCTGGTTCGGGCGACTCTGATGGCGTTGACCTTTGCGTTCTCGATGTTGGATACGAATTGGATGTCGATGGTGCCGTCGCCGACGGCTACGGAGCTTTCGGTGGTGTAGGCGGCGTCCGCGCCGACTTGAGCGAAGATGTCGAGGTCGCCGACCTGTTCGGTGTCCTCCATGAGGACGTCGAAGCTTCGGAGACCAGCTGCGGTGTGGTAGACCTCGGCGAAGTAGAGGGTGACTGTGTAGTAGCCGTTGGGCACTGAGGCTGAGTAGCTGAAGTCGCCGTAGCGTTCGCTCTGGAAGAGGGTGTCGTCAGTGGTGCCGCTGATGGGGTCGCTGACGGTGTAGGTGGAGCCGCCGGAGAATCCCGTGTCGGTGGCGAAGGCGGTGCCGTCCGAGCTGGTGAAGGCGCTGCCGCCAGCGTTGACGGCGAAGACCGTCTGAGTAGGTGGTGCGGTGGTGGGTGGTGGTGCGGTGGTGGGTGGTGGTGCGGTGGTGGGTGGTGGTGCGGTGGTGGGAGGTGGGGTGGTGGGGACTGTGGAGCCGGTGCAGACGGTGCCGTTCAAGGTGAACGAGGTGGGTTTCGGGTTGCTGCTGTTCCAGGTTCCGTTGAACCCAGGGCTGACGGTGCCGTTGGTGGGTATGTTGCCGTTGTAAGAGGCGTTTCTGACGGTCACGTTGCTCCCGGACTGGCTGACCGAGCCGTTCCAGAGCTGAGTGATTGTCTGGCCTGCGGGGAAGGTGAACTGGAGTGTCCAGCCCGAGATCGGGTCGCCGAGGTTGGTGATGTCGATGGTCGCGCCGAAGCCGCCAGACCACTGGCTGGTGATGTTGTAGTCAACCCGGCAACCGGCTGCGGCGCTGGCTTGAGTGGCGACGGCTACTGTCGTGGTGGAAGCCACGACGAGCGCGGTCGCGGCCAGCGCGCTACGTCGGAGTCCGGACAGTCGAGCTTTCTTGTGGTGGGCAAGCCTCATCGGGCTTCCTCTCTGCCGCCCTAGTCAGGACGATGGGCGGCGAATAGCGCAGCTGGACCTGAGCTGAGCGCATTGCTGCCAGAAGGTGAACGGACATGTCGCCGGCTGCCGCCCCAGCTGCGGTTATGAAGGACGAGAGTTTGCGGCCGTTGCCCTCGGCCACAGAACGAGCAGCGCCCCCGGTCTCCCGAACGCCATATCGACAGTCATCATGGCAGACGAGAATCGCAGCTGCAAGGGTAGTCGGCACTGAATAAATATTCCGTGCCGGTGGGTGCACTGTTTCGCCTTGATTGGCGTCGGTGCTTGTGGGTGATCGGCCGGGCTGACACTTACCAGTAGGCGCTGCGCATGCGACAGCGAGCGTCGTCGCGGTAACCGCGCGACGCCGGAGTCCGCTAGATGGCGTTTTCGAGCCGGCAGACCTCGGCGGGGGCGTCCCTTCCTCTGCCTATTGCAGGCCGGCGATGCCGGAATGGGCGTAGCTGAGGGCGTGGGCCTGCTTCTCGCCGGATGGCCGGCGAGCTACTGCTGACCTTTGCCCTCAGCTACGTCGTCGAGGAATTGGGTGCGTCCGTTGCCGTTGCCCTCGGCCACGGAAACATCGGCGCTTCTGGGCTCCCAGCGCGTGTTGTCCACGCCTCATCATGCCAGTAGCGGTCGGGCGCTGCAAGGAAAATCGGTTATGAATACCTATTCGAGGAGGATGCGACATCGGTCGACTGCGGCAGTAGGCAATCTTGTCGACCTGCCAGACTTACCAGTTTCGCTGGCCTCGGCGAAACAAATCGGATGAGCTACCGGGAAGTAGGTCGATCTGGGGTGTCAACCAGGAGTTGGGCGACCGTGAGATCGGTGATGAGCACATTGACGTGCTTGCCGAGCAGCGCGCCGCGGATGGCGGCGAGCTTGTTCCGCCCGCCAGCGACGGCGACCCGCCGGGGAATCGTCTGCAACTCTGTGGGACTGATGCCAAGGATTCGGTCGCCGAGCGGGGTGTGCACGGCCTGACCTACGGCGTCGTAGAACCGCAGACAGACATCCCCTACGGCACCGCCGGCGCGTAGGGCCGCCTGGTCAGGCTCCGCGAGGGCGTTGCCGCTCTCGAGTAGCAGCGGCGAGGGCTCGAGGCTGCCGATGCCGACCAGTGCCATCGTCAGCTTAGGCCAGGTCTGCAGCACTTCCGCGACGGTGGGATCCCGCAACAACGCCTCGCGAGCAGCCTCGGTGCCGAGCATCGCCGGCGCCGGCATGAAAAGTGGCTCGGCTCCGGTCATCGCCGCGAATCGGCTCATCAGCAGGTTTGCGCGTACCTGCACGCGAGGATTCCCGACGCCACCGACGATCTGGACGACCTGATCAACGACGCGGGTGCGGGACGGACGCATCCGTTCGACGGCGGCCAGCAGAGTCGCGCTCCACGAGGAGATGCCGACCCGGTCACCGCCGGTGAGGGTGGTCTCCAGGTAGTCGGCTGCCGCCGCGCCCAGAGCTGGGAGCAGGTCATCCACGCTCGAGGCATCGACCACCACAGCCTCATGTAGATCGTACTGCTGCTCGATAACCTCCTCCAAGTCGGTGTGGACACCGGCCGGCAGCGACACGATCGTCCGGACGATGCCAATCTCAGTGGCTCGTTTGAGCAGCCTGGACACACGTGCCTGCGAGATGTGCAACTCATCGGCGATGCTGGTCTGCCGCATGTTTCGTTCGTGGTACATGCGGGCGACCTTCGCGACAAGCCGAACCTGGTCGTCGCTGTATGCCGCTCGTGGTTTCGTGCCGACGACATCCTCCTCAGCTGCGGCTTGGTGGCTGCCCTCTGGTACTTGCCCGAGGGCCGGTTGGCCGATCCCTGCCGATCGTAGCGCCCGCCTTTGGGCCGGCAGGGCGCACGCGTAGCACGGCCCACTCAGAGCCCGTGCGGGTCAGCGTCGAAGCACCCGGTGGGCCGCGTCGACGATGCCGGCGGGAGAGATCCCGAAGTGCTCCAGCAGCCATCGGGCCGAACCGGTGGGCGCGAACACACCGGGGACGCCGACGAACCTGACCGGAACCGGATGGTGCTGCACAACGGTCTCCGCGACAGCTCCGCCCAGGCCGCCCGTGGTCAGCGCCTCTTCGACGGTGACGATCGCGCCGGTGTCCCGCGCCGCCGCCACGACGGCGTCGACGTCGAGCGGCTTCACGGTCGGCATCGACAGCACGCGAGCCTCGATGTCAAGCCGACTCAGCAGCCCGGCGGCCTCCATCGCCGCGGAGACGACGGTCCCGTTGGCGATGATCGTGATGTCGGTTCCTTCGCGGAGCCGGACCGCCTGCCCGGCCACGAAGCGGTAGTTCTCGGCGTTGACCGCAGCGACGCCCATCCGACTGACCCGGATGAAGACCGGCCCTGGATGCCCGGCCGCCCAGCGGACCGCCTGCCCGGTCTCGGCGGGGTCGCTGGGCACGATGACCGTGAGATTGGGTATGGCACGGAGCCAGGCCAGATCCTCGATCGAGTGGTGCGTGGGTCCGAGCTCGCCGTAAGCCATGCCCGGGCTCATCCCGCACAGGTTCAGGTTGTGGTTGGAGTACGCGGCGTCGACCTTGATCTGCTCGAGCGCGCGGGCGGTGAGGAAGCACGAGGCGGCCGAAACGAAGGGTATCTTCCCGCCGTTGGCCAGGCCGGCGGCAACGCCCACCATGTCCTGCTCGGCGATGCCGACGTTGATCAGCCGGTCAGGAAATCTGCTGCTGAACTCGCTCAGCTTGCTGGAACCCACCGAGTCGTTGACCACCGCGACGATCCGTGGATCGGTTGCTGCGAGCTCGACGAGGGTCGCCGCGTAGGCGTCGCGGCAGTCGTGCAGGACCTGATCGGTCGTCAAGGTGCTCACTCTGTCTCCAACTCAGCGAGGGCGGTGGCAACCTGGTCGGCGTCGGGGACCTTGTGGTGCCAGGCGACCTCGTCGCTCATGAAGGTGATCGGATGGCCCTTCACCGTGTGGGCGATCACGAAGGTGGGTTTGCCGTCGGCCGGGGCGCGGGTGAGCACGTCGAGCAGCGCGCCGTGGTCGTGTCCGTCGACCTCGACCGACTGCCAACCGAACGCACGGATCTTGTCCGCGAGCGGCTCCAGCTCGTTGGTGTCGGCGACCCGGGCACCCTGCTGCAGCCGGTTGCGGTCGACGATCGCGGTGAGGCGCTCCAACCGGTGGTGTGCGGCGGCCATCATCGCCTCCCAGTTGGAGCCCTCCTGCAACTCGCCGTCGCCGAGGACGACGAAGGTGCGTCGACGGGAACCGTCGAGCTTGCCGGCCAGGGCGGTGCCGACCGCGATCGGCAGACCGTGCCCGAGCGGGCCGGTGTTGGCCTCGACACCGCGGACCTTGGTCCGGTCGGGATGTCCGTTGAGCTTGGACAGCGGCTGCAGGAACGTGTCCAGGGCTACCGGGTCGAGCAGGCCGGCGGCGGCCAGCGTGGCGTAAAGTGCGCCGGCCGCGTGACCTTTGGACAGGATGAGCCGATCTCGCTCCGGATCATCCAGTTGGTCTGCGGAGATCTCCAGCACGTGCAGATAGAGGGTGGCCAGGATGTCGATGACACTGAACTCGCCACCGACATGCCCCAGCCCGGCCGCGTTGATCATGCTGATGTCGCGCCGCCGGATAAGCCGGGCTCCCTCCCGGATGTGCGCGATGATCGCCTCCCGGCCGGCCTCGGGGCCGATTCGACCGAGGACGGGCAGCGCCGGGGTGTCGGGGGCGGCGACCGGTGCCGCGTTCATCGGTCCACCACCATCGAACGCAGCAGGGCGTCCTGCACCAGGCGTTGCGCGGTGAGCGCGTCCTGGCGGTGCTGCGCCTCGCGTAGCGCCTGAATGTCGAGCAGATCCAGACCTCGGTGCACCGCTTTGAGGAAGCGGATCGACAGCCGGGCCGCCTCGATGCTGTCCTCCCGAAACGGGAACTGGTCGAGCTGCCAGACGCCTTCCCAGTTGTTCACCCGCAGGGTGTAGAAGAACTCGAAGATCTCGGTGAGGTGGACGGTTCCGACCACCAGGTCGTCGTCCCAGCCGCGGAGGTTGTCGTTGACGTCCATCCCGTAGAGCCGGCCGTGGTCGATGAGCAGCTGAGCGGCGTCGGCGGGCGACTCTCCGCCGTACAGTGAGTGACCGAAGTCGAGCAGGACCCCGACGTTGTCCAGGCCGATCTGTTGGATGCCCAGCAGCGAACGGGCGGCGGAATCCCAGGTCATGTGTACCCGGGGCTCGCGTGGCTTGTATTCGATGGCGAACTTCAGGTCGGGATGAGCGCCAGCGAGCTCGCGCATGCCGTCGACGGCCAGCGCCCAGAGCTGCCGGTGGTCCACCTGGAACGGGTAGTCCCAGCCGTCCTGACCGGGCCATATCTTGACGTAGTCGGCGCCGAGCTCGCGGACGACTCCGGCTGCCTCGTGCATCAGGTCGAGCGCGGCGGAGCGCACCGCCGGGTCCGGGTTGGTGAAGGCGCCCTTGCTGAACCTGCGTAGGTAGATCTCCGGCGTGATGCCGATGGCAGCCAGGCCGGCCTCGGCAAGCGCGTCCTTCACCTCGGACAGGCCGACTCCCGCAGTGAACGGGTAGTTCAGATCGACCACGGACAGCTCACCGACCTCGCCCGCCCGGGCTATTGCTTCCAGGGTGGTGACAGCGGGGGCGTAGCCGTCCACCGCGTAGCGGTCGACGTAACTGGCGAAGTGCCACAGTCCGGCACCGAACCTCGGCTCACTAGGCATATCTATTCAACTCCGAAATCCGATTCACTAGAAGGTTACCAGAGCCCGGTAGGGGCACAAAGCTTCCCAGCGCCCCTACCGGGCGGCGTACGTCACTCCAGCGCGAACAAGGTGTACGAGTCGGCGTTGTCTGCGGTGATCAAGGCGCAGTCGATGGACTGCTTTTCGGGCTGACTGGCGGTACCGGTGCGAATCACCTCGTCGGCCTGTTCCACCGCGGTTTCGGCGATCAGCACGGCCGGCTGCAGGCCGGTCGCGAGCAACTCGCCGGCCTTGATCGCGGCCACCGCGTCCGGGCTGCCGTCGAAGCCGGCGATGACGATGTTGTCGCCCAGGCCGGCGGCCTTGACCGCGGCCAGCGCGCCCAGCGCCATCGTGTCATTACCCGCGATGATGCCCTTGATTTCCGGGTTCGTCTGCAGAATCGTCTCAGTCTTGGTGAACGCCTCCTGCTGGTCCCAGTTCGCCGTCTCCTGGGCGACCAGCTGCATGTCCGGGTACTGCGAGATCACACCCGAGTAGGCGCTGGAACGAACTCCGGCGTTGGTGTCGGAGGCCTTGCCGGTCAGCTCGACGTAGCCGCCGCTACCGTCCATCGCCCGGACGAACTCCTCGGCGACCAGCGCGGCACCCTGTGAATTGTTCGCCACGATCTGCGCGGTGGCCAGGCCGGTCTCGTTGATCTCCCGGTCGATGAGGAAGACCTTCACATCGGCCTCGACCGCCTTACGGATCGGGCCGATCGACGCGTCGGCGCCGGCGTTGTCCAGGATGATCGCTTTGGCCCCAGCGCTGATCGCCGAATCGATCAGCTCGGACTGCTTGTTGGGGTCGTCGTCGTGCGACGTTGACGTCGTCTCGTAGCCGAGCGACTCGGCCTTGGCCACTGCCGCGTCGGCCTCTGCCTTGAAGAACGGGTTGTCGTGCGACGGGGTGATGACGGCGATCAGCCCGCCGGCCGAGTCGGTCGAATCGTCGGTGGCCGGTGCGGTGCCGTCGTCGGTGCCGCACGCCGCCAGGGCGAGCGTCCCGGCGACCAGCAGTGCGGCCGCCCGCCTTACGGGAGAACGGAACATCGGTGCTGCCTCCTCAGTTGGGAATTTGTGGGGGATGGGGACGGCTACGGGGATGCCTGCCTCGCTGCCGTAGCCGCAGAGGAACGTTTCAGGCGTTGCTGGCCCTGATCGAGCAGTACGGCGAGGATGATTACCGCTCCCTTGATCACGATTTGCCAGAACGTGGAGACTCCGACCATCACGAGGCCGTCGGAGAGAAAGCCGATCACGAATGCGCCGACCAACGCGCCACGGACCGTGCCCCGCCCGCCGGCCAGGGACGCGCCGCCGATCACTACTGCGGCGATCGCGTTGAGTTCGAAGGTCTCCCCGGACTGTGGCGCGGCCGAGGTCAGCTCCGAGGCGATGATCAGACCGACCATGGCGGCGCAGAATCCGGACAGCATGTAGACCCACATCTTGACCTTGCGGATCGGTACGCCGGACAGTTCGGCCGCCCGCTCGTTGCCACCGACGCTGAACAACCAGCGCCCGAACGGCATCCGTCGGATCAGCACCATCGCGAGCAGGGCCAGCAGCACCATGATCCAGATTGAGGTGGGAATACCGAGCAGTCGGCCGCGACCAAGGAAGCCGAAGCCGGTGTTGCCCAATTCCGGGCTGCCTTCGAGCCGGGGGAACGTGGCGCCGTCCGAGATCAGCATGGCGATGCCGCGCGCCACGTACAGCATGCCGAGGGTGGCGATGAACGGGGCCAGGTTGAATCGTGCGACGAGCAGTCCGTTGACCGCGCCGACCAGCATCCCCACCGCGAGGGAGATGACGATCACCGCCCACACCTGCGGGTACAGGACGACGTCGAAGGAATTGATCTCCCAGCCCTGCAGCAGCACCCCGGCGACGATGCCGGACAGCCCCACGATCGAGCCGACAGACAGGTCGATTCCGCCGGTGAGGATGACGAACAGCATGCCCAGCGCGAGAATGGCGTTGATCGCCACATGGCGGGTCATCGTGATCAGGTTGCTGCTGGTCAGGTAGGTGTCGGACAGCGAAGCGAAGATGACCACGATGACGGCGAGGGCGATGAACGCCCGCAGCTCCAGGGCTGCGTCGCCCAGCCGGCGGGTCCAGCTCGGTCCCGATCGCACCGTCGGCCGGCGTTCGCCGGCCGTCGCGGTGGCCGGCTCGCTGGTGCGGATGCTGGTCATGCGGTCGCTCCATTCGACGGTGGCGGCGGCGTGGCCTCGCCGGAGGCCGCCATGAGCTGCTCCTTGCTGGTGGTCGCCGGGTCCAGGATCTGCACCACCCGGCCGCGGTACATCACCACCACCCGGGTGGCGGCGTTCAGCGCCTCGCCCAGTTCTGAGGTGGCGAACAGCACCGCGACACCCTGCCGGGCCTGGTCCGCCATCAGTGTGAAGATGTCCGCCTTGGCGCCGACGTCGATACCCCGGGTCGGCTCGTCCAGCAGCAGCACCCGCGGCTCCGTCAGCAGCGCCTTGCCGATCACCACCTTTTGCTGGTTGCCGCCGGACAGTGAAGTGATCGCCGCACCGGCGCCGGCGGCCTTCACCGTGACACTGGCAATCGTTCGGCCGACCGCGCCGGCTTCCTTCGCCCGGGCGATGAGCGGCCCGAGCCGGAGCCGCCGGATCGCCGCCAGTGACAGGTTCTCGCCGACCGACATGGTCTGCACCAGGCCGTCCCGTTGCCGGTCCTCGGGAACCAGTACGAGCCCTAGGTCGATCCGCTCGGCGATGCCCGCCGAGGCGACGTCCTGGCCGGCTACCGTGACCGATCCAGTGTGCAGCGGTAGCCGGCCGGCGAGCGCCTCCAGAAGTTCGGTACGGCCAGCGCCCATCAACCCGTACAGACAGACCACCTCGCCGGCGTGGACGGTCAGGTCCAAGCTGTCGACGGCTAGGCGAGCCGGGTTGGTCGCGTCCACGACGCTCACGCCGCGGATCCGCAGCAGTGGCTCGCCCGCCGGAGTCGTCAGCCTCGGGTACAGGTCGTCCGGGCTACGACCAACCATGTTCGCGATGATCCAGTTCAGGTCGACGTTGGCGGCGTCGTCGGTGGCGATGAGCGCTCCGTCGCGCAGCACAGCGACGTCGTCGGCGATTTCCAGCGCCTCCTCCAGGTGGTGGGAGATGTAGACGATCGCCACGCCATTGCCGGTCAGCTCGCGGATGACCCGGAACAGCACCTCGACCTCGGCTGCGCTCAGCGCGGACGTCGGCTCGTCCATGATCAGAACCCGGGTGTCGAGCGAGATCGCACGCGCGATCTCGACGATCTGCTGCTGACCTAGGCGCAGGTCACCGACCAGGGCGTCTGGGTCGATCGGCTCCTCCAGCCGGTCCAGCAGGGCCGTGGTGATTCGCCGCTGCCCCCGAGTTTCGAGCAGGCCTCCGCGCCCGGTGCGCTCACGTCCGAGGAACAAGTTGTCGGTGACGCTGAGGTTCGGACACAGGTTGAGTTCCTGGTGAATGATCGCGACCCCGTGCCGGACGGCGTCAACGGCAGACCGGAACGTCACCGGCGTGCCGTCCATCTCGATCACCCCGCTCGACGGCGTCTCCACCCCGGCCAGGATCTTCATCAAGGTGGACTTGCCGGCGCCGTTCTCGCCGAACAGGGCGGTGACGGCGCCGGCACGGACGCTGAAGTCGACCCTGGTGAGCGCCTGAGTGCCGCCGTACACCTTGCTGACCGCACGGGTACGCATCACGACCGGACCGGCGGTGGTCACGGTGCCACCGCCAGCTCGACCGGCGTCACCTGGATCAGCTCCGGGTTGCTGCCGTAGGTGAACGCACCCACGAACGACACCTGCTTGCCAACCGCGGCCTCGGCGTCGAACCCCGCCAGCACCTTCGCCTTCACCTGGTTGTTCAGCTCGGTGGCGGCGTCGGCGTACTCCAGCTGGTTGAGGAACTGGTCAAAGGTGATGAAGCCGGCGGCATCGCGTAGCGCGGTGCCGTTGATCGCTGGCCCGACCTGCAAACTCACCTGCACCCCCTCGGGCAGCCCGTCGATCTGCAGTGGTAGCAGGGTGCCCGCGACCGGTCCGGCCACGCCGGTGCCGGTGGCGGCGAAGGCGTAGCGGGCGTTCGGGCCGTCGCGGTGCCCGTACTCCTGCCCGGCCGCCGCCGGGTCGGCCGTGACCGCCTCCAGCAGCTGGGCGATGTCGACCGCGTTCTGTTCGATGGCCGGCACCACCTCCGTGTCGTAGCGCTGTGCGGCGTACCCGGCGGCGTCGAACTGCTGCGCCGCACCCGCGACGGCGGCTTCCTCCGCATCGACCACCTTGGTGGTGGACGCGATCGCGATCAGCAGCGCCACCAGGCACGTACCGCCGATCACCGAGGGACGGCGTAGCAACGCTACGGCGGACTGTCGGGTTGTCTGCGTCATCGCGAAGGTGCTCCTCTCGTCGGGGTTGTCGCGGACGGGTCGCGGCTCGTGCGGGTCGGTCAGTCGCCGATGTCCGGAAGGTCAGACACCCGGCCGACCCTGGACCGCGCAACGGCTGCGGCCCACTCGGTGCGGCGCCGACCCCGGGCCTCGGCCGCCATGGTGGGCTCGACGAGCATGCCTGCAGACACCGCCGCGTCGGCGTCGGCCAGGCCGAGCGACTGCCGGGCGAGCGTCGCGGCGCCCAGCGCGGACGTGTCCACCGCGTCGGCCACCCGAACCGACCGGCCCAGCAGATCGGCCTGCAACCGCATGAGCCGGCCGCTGGCGGTGGCGGCACCGTCGGTGTGCAGCATGTCGATCGCGGTCGAGTTGACCTCGATCGCCTCGAGCACGTCGGTGACCTGGTGGGCGACGCTCTCCAGGGCAGCCATCGCCAAGTGGGCCCGATCGGTGCCGCCGGTGATACCGGTGAGGATGCCGGTCGCGGACCGGTCCCAGTACGGGGCGCCGAGACCCGAGAACGCCGGTACGAAGTGCACGCCGTCGGCGTCGTCGACCGCGTCGGCGACCTTCTCCAGCTGCCCTACGTCGGGCAGGCCGAGAGTACGGGCCATCCAGGCGAGCGCGGCGCCGGACGCGATGATGTTGCCCTCTCGGGCATAGGTCGGCTTGTCCGTCAGCCAGGCCAGCGTTGTGGCCACCCCGGCGGACGGGACGTCGGGGTGCGCGACCGCCGCCATCACGGAGGTCCCGGTGCCGTAGGTGGCCTTCGCTGTACCGGGCAGGTGACAGCCGTGCTGGTACAGCGCGGCGTGCGAGTCCGCAAGCACTGCGGCGACCGGCAGCTTCGCCGGCAGTACGCCGAGGTCGGCGGTGACCCCGAAGCCCGCGTCGGAGGCGCGCACGGGGGGCAGAACCGCGCGGGGTACGCCGAACGCGGTCAGTAGGTCCGTGTCCCAGTCCAGCGTTGTGAGGTCGTACAGCAGCGTTCGGGAGGCGTTGCCGGCCTCGCAGGCGAACACTGCCCCACCGGTGAGGTTCCAGACGAGCCAGGCGTCGACCGTGCCCACGACGATCCCGGCCCGTTCTGCCGCACCGGGTTCGGTCAGGCCTGCCGCCGCCAGCAGCCAGGCCATCTTGGGCGCGGAGAACATCGGGTCCAACGGCAGTCCGGTCCGCTGGCGTACGGTTTCGGCCAGCCCGGCGGCGGTCAGCTGCCGGCACTTGTCGTCCGCTCGGGCGTCCTGCCAGCTGAGCACTGGGCCGATTGGCCGGCCGGTGCGGCGGTCCCACCCGACGACGGACTCCCGCTGGTTGGACACGGCGACTGCGGTCGGGGTCGGGCCACCTGCGGCGTCGAGGCAGTCCCGTACCGCGATCAGGACACTGCGCCACAGCTCCTCCGCGTCCTGTTCGACCCAGCCTGGGCGAGGGAAGGTGACGCCTGCCGAGGCCGACGCGCGGCTGAGCACCGTCCCGGAACCGTCGACGAGCAACGCCTTCGTGTTGGTGGTGCCCTGGTCCACCGACAGGATCGTGTCCATCGTCACCTTCTGGATATCTATTCACTATTGAATCAAGTGTCATCAGGTTACGGCCCCGTGACCACCACGTGTCAAGAGCCGGCTGCGTACCCGTTACTGCACGATCTGTGTCCGCTGGCGGCGTTCACCGGTCAGTGGCAGGCTGGGTGAGACCGGCGGGGTCGGCCAGCGGCGTCGCTCGTCAGCTAACCGGAGGTCCGCTACGGTGGCAGGCGAACTGGGCGACCCCTCGGCAACGCCAACGGCGGAGCGGCCGACGGCACCTCGGCTCAACCGGCGCCGAAGCAGACGAACGCGGCGGCCGTCGCGTGCCGGGCCCCGACCGCACCGTCCGGGTCCGCGGCGAACGCCCGCTGTGCCCGGGCCAGCGCCACCGCTGGCGCATGCCCGGCCAGCATCTCGCGGTGCAACTCAAGCATCAGCGCGGTGGTCAGCTCGCCCGGCACCGGCAGCACCGTCGCGATCAGACAGCGGGCGCCCAGCGCCAGCAGCACCGCGGTGAAGCCCATCACCTCGTCGCCGGGGCGGACCCCGGCCAGCCCGGAATCACAGGCCGACAACACCACGCAACCGGGCGGACTAGTAATTCGCTCCAGTTCGTACGCGGTCAACGGTCCGTCGGCCAGCTCCAGCGTGGAGAACAGCGGGTTGTCCGCCCGGAACCGCCCGTGCGCGGCGATGTGCGCCAGCCCAGTGCCGTTGAGCGCCGCGGTTACCGCGTCGGCGGTGGCGGCGGCCCTGGTGAGCACGCGGGAGCCGGGCAGCACCGCACCGAGCTGCCGCACCTCGGTCTCGGCAGCCGGCAGTCGCGGCCCGGCCACCAGTACCGCCGGCCCGCCGGCCGGCTGCGGGTCCACCCCGCCGGCCCGCCGGCCGGCGGCCCGCAGCCACGCCGTCGCCGATGGCGCCACCGTCACCGCCCGGCCCGCACAGGTCGGCAGACCCGACCACGGTACGGCGTGCAGCTCGCCGATCGGCACGATCACCAGCGGACGGTCGGCGATCAGCTCGCGTACCGGATCGAAGAGTTGCCGGTCCAACGCGCCGGCGGTGTGCCGTACCCCGGTCCGGGCGTCGGCGCTGTCGCCGGTGGTGACCAGCCGGCGCAACCCGAACCGGTGCAGCCGGGCCGCCCGTACCGCGTCGGCCAGCGGTCCGAGGTCGTGCAGCGTCGGCCGGCCGTCGCGGACCAGCACCGCGAGCAGCCGCCCGCCGTGCGTCACCAGTTCCAGCAGTACGGCGGCACCGAGCGCCGCGGCGAGGTCGGTGACCCCGGGCGGCGCGTGCAGTTCGCCGCCACCGTTGACCCCTCGGGCCAGCTCCCGGATTCGCTGCTCCAGCCGGGCCTGACTGCCGCGTAGCGTCTGGACCGGGTTACCGGCCAACAACGCGTCCTCAAGTGCGGCACTGACCATCCGCAGCTCGGTCAGCGCGGTGGCCAGGTCCGGGTCCGGTGGCGGTGAGACCCGTCGCATCCGTAGCGCATTGGCCCGCCACCGCTCCGCCCAGGTCAGCACTTGCGCCGGTGCGCCCCGCCGGACGGCGATGTCCAGGCCTTCGGCGGCCAGTTCCTTGCCGTACGTCCCGCTGTTGGCCCGCAGTTCGGTCGCGCCGAGCGAGGCGCGGTGCCCGTCGAGTACCGCCAGACCGTGGCGCAGCGCACGGGCCGCCCCGGACTCGTCGCCAGCCAGCCGGTGGCGTAACGCCAGGGCGTACCACCCCTGGGCCCGGCGGGGCGCGGTACCCCGCCGCCGGGCGTCCGCGGCGACCTCCAGCAGTTCGACCGCCCGGCTGTGCCGGCCCAGCGCAGTGGCCAGCCGGGCGGCCTCGATCCTGGTGGTCAGCGCAGGTCCGGGCCAGCCGGTGGCGTCGAGCTGGTCGGCGGTACGGATCATCGCGGCGAGCAGTGCGGGGGACCGGGTACCCCGGGCGTACCCGGCCCGCAGCTCGACGTGCCGGGCGAGGGTGGCCCAGGCCCGCCGGCCTTGCCGTCGGAACCGGCTGCGCGCCGCACCGGCGGTGTCGGCTGCGGTGGCCAGGTCGCCGGCGAGCAGCGCGGCACGCGCCTGGGCGAGCAGCGCCTCGGCCAGGTCGGAGGCCATCCCGAGCCGGCGCAGCTCGGTCACGGCGGTCTCGGCCACCGCGACCGCCTCGTCGATCAAGGGAACGGACAGCAGCAGCTCGAAGCGGTCCAGCAGCAGCGCGGGGCGGGGCACCGCGAGCCGGCGGTACTCGGTGTCGACCTCGGCGAAGCAGTGCAGCGCGCCGGCCACGTCGCCGCGTTGTCCGGCGGCGATGCCGCTGTTCCACCGGGCGTCGGCGGCGGCCAGGTCCAGCCCGAGTTGACTGAAGATGGCCGCAGCGCGGCTCAGGTCGTCGTCGGGGCCCCGGCCACCGCGAGCCGTACGGCGGCCATCGGACGGACCGTCGGGGTCTCCGTCATCGGCATCGGGGTCTCCGGCGCCGGCGTTGAGGTGGGCGTTGAGTAGCCCTCGGTTGTTGCGGGCGCGCGCCTCCAACAGCAGGTCGCCCTCGCGGCGGGCGATCTCCACCGCATGGTCGTAGTCGCGGACCGCTTCGTCGAACCGGCCCCGGTAGTGCAGTACCACGCCGCGCTGCATCCGGGCTCGGCCGGCGTCGGCGCCGGTCAGCTGCGGTAGGGCCAGGGTGACGACCCGCAGCGCGGCGGTGGTCCGACCGGCACTGGCCAGGACGTAGCCGAGGCTCATCCGGGCCAGCGCCCGCAGCCGGGCGTCGTCCCCAGCCCGTACCGCCCGGCGCAGATGGCGTGCCGCGCCGGTCAGGTCGTTGAGCTCGCGCAACGCCAGTCCGATTGCACGTTCCGCAGTGGACCGGGTGCGGGCGTCAGGTGCATCGGCGAGCACCCGGTGGGCGATCGAGATGGCCTCGTGTGGGTAGCGCTGGACGGTGTCCAGGGCCCGCTGTGCCAGGTCGACACCGGAATCGGTGCGTTCGGTCACGAGAGAGAGAATTCCCCACCTGTGCGCCCTAGGTCAACGCCGGCACCCGGCCGCCAGTCATTTAATTGACACCTAACTATCCTTTGAAATAGTCGTGTCGGTCCCGTAACCTTTTGTGGTCGCCCTCGTGGTGCCGGCCCCGTCTCCCACCCGCTTGGAGGGTCAGGTGTCGTCCGACCACCGTCACCCCATGCCGGGTCTTCCCGGGCAGGTCTCCCGTCGGCGGCTGATGGGGTGGTCCGCGCTGGCCGCCGCGCTGCTGCCCCTCGGCCCGACGACCAACTGGTCACGCCTGACCGGCCGGACCGGCGTGCCCGGACCCGTCGACCCGTCCCTCGACCAGAGCTACCAACGGGCGTTCCTGGAGACCCTGGCCGCCCACCCGGCGGTACGGCGGCACACCGCGGCAGCCGGCGCGGAGTTCCTCTACCGTCCCCGGCAACTCCTGGTAGCCCCGGCCGACATGGAACGGGTGACGGCCCGGCTGCGCGCCAACGGCCACCAGGTCACCGAGGACGAGGGCTTCGCTCATGTCGGCCGACTGCGCTTCGGCCGGGAAACCGACGTCCCGGCCGTGGTCGACCAGCTCCGCGACCCGCGCCAGTGGCCCGGCGGGCGGGCCCCGCAGGTGCAGCCGCACCACGTCCTGCTCGGATTCGGCAACATCATGGGCAACCCCAACGGGCCACCACGGGCCGCGGCCGCGCTGCCACCGCCGGACCCGGCCCGGCTCGGTGAAGGGGCTGACGTGACGGTCGGCGTCTGCGACACCGGCATCTGGCGGCTGGCCGGCGACGTGCACCCGGACTGGCTCGGCGGCAGCTACCTGCCGGAGACCGACGACGAGGACCCGCTGTACCTCGGCGGCACCCAACTGGCCCTGCAGGGCGGGCACGGCACCTTCGTCGCCGGTGTCGTACGGCAGGCCGCCCCCGGCGTACGGGTCGACCCGGAGTCGGCACTGGACGCCAACGGCATCGGCGACGAGGAGAGCCTGATCGCCGCGATCGGCCGGCTCGGTCCGCAGGTGTCGGTCATCAACCTCTCCCTCGGCTACTTCACGCAGCACGACCAGCAGCCGTTGCCGCTGGCCAACGCCGTCGCCGCGCTGCCCAAGACGACGGCGGTGGTCGCCGCCGCCGGCAACGCCGGCACCAGCCGCCCGTCCTGGCCGGCGGCGCTGTCCGGTGTGCTGGCCGTCGCCGCCCTCGACGCGACCGACGGCGTCCCGGTGCCGGCCGACTACAGCAGCCACGGCTCCTGGGTGGACGCCAGCACGTACGGCGACCGCACCAGCACGTACGTCGACGGGGAGATGGTACTGCCCGGCCAGCCGGTGCTGCACTTCGACGGTTTCGCCGCCTGGGCCGGCACCTCCTTCGCCACCGGCCACGTCTCCGGTCGGCTCGCCGCCCTGATGACCGGCACCGGGCTGGACGCGGCGGCCGCCGCGTCGGTGCTGACCGCCGGTCCGGCCTGGCACCCCGACTACGGCGTGCTGGTTGAATGAGCAGCCCCGACGCCATCCCCGACCCGGCGCCGGCTACCGTCCCCGACCTGGTTTCCGCTGCCGCCGCCGGCGACGAGACCGCCTGGGCCGCGCTGGTCCACCGGTACGGCCCGCTGGTGGCGGCGGTGATCCGCAGCTACGGGCTCGGCCACGCCGACGCCGCCGACGTCAACCAGACCGTCTGGCTGCGGCTGGTCGAGCACCTCGGCCGGCTGCGCGAGGCACACGCTCTGCCCGCGTGGCTGGTGACCACCACCCGACGGGAGTGTCACCGAATGCTGCGGCTCGGTCGGCGTACGCAGCCGTTCGACCCGTACGACGAGTCGACCGACGCGCATGTCGGCGTCTTCCGGCTGGTCGACCGGACGACTCCCGACGAGGATCTGCTCCGGGACGAGCGGCGCCAGGCGCTGCGTGACGCGCTCGCCGAGTTGCCGCCGCGCTGCCGGGAACTGCTCACGCTACTCGTCGCCGACCCGCCGGCCAGCTACCGTGAGATCGGCGAGCAACTCGGCATGCCCACTGGAAGTGTCGGCCCGACCCAGGCCCGATGCCTGGCGAAGCTGCGCAACTGCCCAGCCCTCGCCCCGTACGTCAGGATCGGCCCGCCCGGGGAGCAGCAGGGGAACGGAGGTGAACGTGATGCGGCAGTGGCCACCAAACAGTGACGACGAGCTGCTGATCGAGCTGGGTGCCGCCCTGCGCGACTCCGGACCGGTGCCGGAGCACTTCCTGGCCGCGGCACTGGCCGCGTTCAGCTGGCGGACCGTCGACGCCGAGCTGGCGGTCGCCGAGCTGACCTTCGACTCGGCTTGTGACCTGGAGCCGGTCGGGTCGACCCGGTCCGGCGGTACCGACCGGACCCTGACCTTTCGGTCCGGTCCGGTGGTCCTCGCCGTCGAGGTCACCGCGAGCGGGGCGGTCGGGCAGCTCTCCCCGGCCGCGCCGGGCCGGCTCAGCGCCCGGTCCGCCGCCGGGCAGTACGAGGACGTGCCGGTGGACGAGGCCGGATTCTTCTCGATGGGTGTACCGCCGACCGGCCCGGTGCAGCTGCGGGCCAGCACCGCGACGTACAAGGTCCGGACCTGCTGGGTCAGCCTGCGCTGAGCCAGCAGATCCGGAACCTCGTCGGGACGGAGGTCACGGGTCCCGGACGCCACCTCCGTCCCTGCCCTCCGAGGTGGCTAACGGTCCTGCTTGTTGACGGTTACGTCGTAGCGCACACCGCCCAGGTCGGCCCGGTCGGAACCGTCCGCATCGGGGCCGAACTGCGTCACCATCACGGCGATCGGCTTCTCGACCGGGTTGGTGGCGGTGAACATCAGCCGCATGGTCAGCCGTTCGTTGCCGCGTAGCATCAGGTTGTCCAGACTGGCCTGGCCCGGGTCGACGATCTCCACCCGGTTGCGGCCCGCTTCCCGGATGCCCTTGCCGGCCATGCCGCCCTCGACCCAGCGGGCGAACAACGTCGGCCCGAGATCCACCACGAGCCGTCCACCGGCGGTACGCAGCGGCGCGCCGTCCTCGCTGAAGACCACGCTGTTGCGGGTCGGCTGCCGCAGGACGTTGCCGATCGCGAACGGCCGGACCTCGGTCTGCCCGTTGGTCGACAGCGCCACCGAGTCGACGTTGCGCCAGGCGATGTTGTTGTTCTGCCGGGTGTTCACACTGTTGCTCGGACCCTCGAAGGTCATCGGGTCGTTGGGGGAGACCCAGCGGGCGAGCAGGCAGAAGTGCCCCGGGCCGGGGACACCGTTCCAGGGGATGGTAACGGTGGTGACTCCGGCGTAGACCGGCACCGTCATCCAGCCGATCTCGGTCCAGTGGGTGGGCCAGGTCGCGCCGCCGCCCGGCGTGGTCCGGTAGACGTGGATCTCACCCTGCTCCATGCCACCGGAACCGTACGGGCCGGGGTTGCGCAGCTTGATGAAGATGTAGTTGGTCTGCCCGACGATCGGGTTCTGGCTGGTCGCGCACTCGACGGCGGTGGGGCATACCTTGATGTCAGGGCTCGCCCAGATCGGGCTCAGCCCGTGCGGTTGGATGCCGACGTCCGCCGGATGGTCCTTCATGTAGACGTCGACGGGTGCGGCGGCGGCACCGCGGTCGGTCGAGCGGTCGAGTGCCGCCGCCGTGGCCGAGGTGACCGGGAGCAGCAGCGCCAGCGTCGCCGTGCCGATCAGTGCGAGTGTGGATCTGCGTACGCGTTGCCTCAGGCGCGTGGACAAGGTTTCCTCCCGAAGGGGTAGGAGTGTGGCGACCGCCGTGGTGCCGACGGTCGCGGGGTGGACACTTCTACCGAGAGGGATCGACGCTGAAAAATACTTTGGCCGGGCTCGGTTCGTTGTCAGATGGTGGAAATCAGTCGGAAACTCGGGCAGGGCGGTCGTTCCGTGACGGGTGCGAGCCGCAGTGATCTCCGCCAGTGTGGCCCGCGCTTGACATGGTGCCGACGCACGGGTTCCCTAGGTGTCATCGATCGAAGTCGATGACGATCGGTGTCAATGGAGGGAAGTCATGCCCGCCCCGTCCCACTGGCGCGGCGCCGCCGCGCTGACCAGCGCCGCGCTCATCGCCGCCATCGCGCTCGGCGCATCCCCCGCCGTCGCGCGGTACGACGGACCGGCCGGCCCGACGACCCCGACCGCGCTGTGGGCCAGCACCAACGGCGTCGCGATCAACCTGACCTGGCAGCAACCGCCCACCGGGCCACGGGTCCACTCCTTCCGGGTGTACGAGGGCGGAGACGTGGTCGCCCGCACCAGCACCACCTCGACGACGATGAACGTGCCCTTCGGCTCGTCGCACACGTACACCGTCACCGCCGTCGACCGGCACGGGCGGGAGTCGGCGCCGACCGACCCGGTAACCGGCCGCTCCTGGCTCTCCGGGGTCAACCCGGAGTGCCTGCCGACCCCGACCCTGCCGATCACCGTCACCGCCGCCACCGCGTCGGCGGTCTCGCTCTCCTGGCCCCGGCACCCGCTCGGCGGCGAGCTGGACCTGCGGGTGAACGGCGTCAGCTTGGGCTGGACGTCGCTGACCAGCGCCCGGGTCGGCGGTCTGGCGCCCGCCACCGATCACCAGATCCAGCTCTTCCGGCTCAACCAGTGCAGCCCCGGATCCACCGAACTGGTCGGCTCGACCAGCGCCACGACCGCCGCCGGCGATCCCGCGCGGCACGCCCCGCCTGCCGGCCTGACAGTCACCGGGCGCACCGACACCACGATCAGCCTGGCCTGGACCGCGCCGGCCGGAGCGCCGCCGGACCGGTACGCGGTCTACGAGGGCGGCACCCGGGTCGCCTCCAGCGTCGGCACCACCGTCACCGTCCAGCGGCTCTTCCACGCCACCTGGCACCGCTTCACCGTCGCCGCGCTCGATCCCGCCGGCAACGAGTCGGCGCACAGCCCAGCGGTGTCGGCTGGGACCGAGACCTGCCTGAGCAGTCCGCCCCGGCCGGTCGGGCTGGCGGCGACCGCGCTCTCCCCGTCGTCGGTGCGGCTGGGCTGGACCTTCGACGCCGTCGCCACCTCGTACACCGTCTGGGACGGTGACACGGCGGTCGCCATCTCCCGCTACCCGGAGACGGTGGTCTCCGGGCTGCCGTCGGCGTCCCGGCATGTCTACCGGGTCAGCGCGACCCTTTCCCGGTCCTGTGGCGAGACCCCGCGCTCCGCCCAGGTGCGGGTCACCACCGCGCCCGGTCCCGCCGCCCGGCCGGCGGCGCCGGCGTCGCTCGAGGTGACCGGCAACGCCCCCGGCGCCTGGCTCACCGACGCTCGGCTCACCCTGGCGTGGTCCGCCTCCACCGGGGGCGAGCCTGCCGTCAGCTACCGGGTGTACGAGGGCGCGACCGTCGTCGGCGCGACCGACGGGACCCAGCTGACGCTGGCGGTGGGCGGGGCGACCTGGCACACGTACACGGTGGTCGCCGTCGACGCCGCCGGCAACGAGTCGGCGGCCAGTCCGTCGGTGACCGCACAGGGCATGTTCTATCCGCCGCCGTAGCGCAGGCGACGCCGCCCAAGCGGGTTCCGGCCGAGGTCGGGCACGTGGCGGGCGGGTCCGACAGGGCCCAGACGAGTCGGGTGAAGTCGTGTGACGCGCTGGTACTGGGTTGTTCCCACCTGCTGCGGCCAAGCTCGGCATCCGCGTACGCTGCCACTCAGCAGCAGGAGTCGTACAAGATTCCAGTACGACAGTGGTACCGTATTCCTGTACCGGCTGGAAGGAGCGCAACCATGTCCATCAGCGCAAGCGAAGCACGGCAGCGCCTGTTCCCCCTTATCGAGCGGGTCAACGACGACCACGACCCGATACGCATCAGCTCGCGCAGCGGGGACGTGGTGCTCATGTCGGCGGAGGACTACGACGCCTGGCAAGAAACCGTGTACCTGCTTCGGTCTCCCGGGAATGCGAGGCGGCTCATGGAAGCTGTCGCCCGGGACCGAGCGGGCGGCCCCTCGATTGCCAAGACCATGGACGAGCTTCGGGAGTTGGCCGGGGGCGAGGAGTGAGGGGGGTCAACTTCGACCCCGACGCATGGGAGGACCTGCTCTTCTGGCTCGCCTCGGATCGGAAGAAGGCGCGCCGGATCACCCGTCTGATCGGCGAGATCCAGCGTGACCCGTTTACCGGTGTCGGCAAGCCGGAGCCCCTGAGAGGCGACCTGTCCGGCTACTGGTCGCGGCGGATCGATGACGAACAACGCCTGGTGTACCGGGCCGACGAGAAGGAAGTGAAGATCATCAAGGCCCGGTACCACTACAGCGACTGACCGGCGCGGCGCAGTCCTGTGAAGTGCCCCCGGCAGGATTCGAACCTGCGCTCCCGCCTCCGGAGGGCGGTGCTCTATCCCCTGAGCTACGGGGGCTCAGCGACCCAGGAAGATTAGCAAACCCAGCACCGGGTCGCCGAATCGGTATCCGCCGTGTCCGGTCCCGGCCGGCGCGGTGGTCCGGTCGCCGGCCGGGACGCCGGAGTTGCTCAGGCCGACCGGGCCGGGCGGGCGCAGCTGGGCAGCAGGTGCGTGACGATGCTCCGGGGCAACCGGCGGGGCAGTTCGGAGCTGGCCCAGGAGCCGTCCACCACGAGATGCGCCCCGCGCCGGTCCGGTCCGCACAGCCGCAGCAGGAACTCGCGCGGCAGCGGCGGATCTATCGACGGGGTCAGGATCATGAACCGGACCTGGCCGCGTACCGAGGCGGCCGACAGCACGTCGGCGGCCGGGGTGGTGCCGTGCAGCCGGGTCCGCCCGAGCCACCACAGGTCCGTCCGGTGCTCCCGGGCCGCGTGCAGCACCGTCGGGTAGACCCGCTCGACCCACTCGTTGACCGCATCGACGCAGAGCCCGCAGGCGCGTTCCTCCGGCCGCCGGGGTGCCAGCCCCCAGGCGTCCAGGTAGTGGCCGACGTCGGTCGGGCTCAGCGTCAGCCCGAACCGCCGCTCGATCAGCGTCGCGACGGTACGCCGGCTCCACAGCTCGTCGTCCAGCGCGTGGTCCTCCGGCCATCGGCCCCGCAACAGGTCGATCAGCTCGAGTTCCTGCTCCGGTGTCAGCCCGCCAGCGTCACCGGTGGGTGATCCGCGACGGCGGGCCGCCACCGCGCCGTCACCGCCGAGCGTATGCCGTCGGCACCAGCTCGTGATCGATCTCCGAGTATCGCTAAGAAGTGCCCCCACGTCAGGACCAACGAGGCTGTATCAGGACGGTAGCGATATGTGCCTAGAAAACGTCTGAGACGGTAGAGTCCGGCAAAGCACGCGAAGTCATGGTATAAACAGACATACCTGACCGAGTGTATCGGGAGTCGAGCAGATACGACGCCGCCCGCCCCAGCGAAGGCCGGGACGGGCGGGTGAAGTTGGCAGGCGTAGGGCCGCCGTCGGGTGGTGTGGTGTCAGCCGCCGACCTTGGACTGCAGGGTACGGATCAGCTCGATCTCCTTCTGCTGGCCGCTCACCATCGACTCGGCCAGCCAGCGCACGTCCTCGTCGTCGGAGAGCTCGAGCACCCCGTCGGCCATGTGGATGCCGCCCAGGTGGTGGGTGAGCATCAGCGACAGGTACAACCGGTCCACCTCGGCGCCGGTCGCCGCCCTCAGTTCGGCGCGCTGCGCGTCGGTGGCCATCCCCGGCATCAGACCGTCGACCACCGCCCACTCGCCGGTGGTCTCCATCCAGTCCATCCGGGGCTGGGTGCCGGTCGGCTCTAGGCCCCACTCGCGTAGCCAGGTCTGCATCATGCCGATCTGGCTCTGCTGGGTCAGCGCGATGTCGCTGGCGAGGGTTCGCACCGCCGGGTTCTCGCTGCGCTCCAGCACGATCATCGACATCTCCACGGCCTGCGCGTGGTGGGTCGACATGTCCCGGGCGAACCCGGCCTCCGGCGAGGTGTCGCCGGGACGCAGTAGACCGGGGGTGAGCAGGCCGGCGGCGTACCCGAGCAGGAGACCGACCACGACGGCCGCAGCCAGCCACGCGGTGCCGAACCGGCCAGGACGGCTGGTTGCGGCCGCATCGCCACCGTGCGGCGGATCGGTCGGATCCCCGCCGGCCGGGTCGGCCGGCCGGTCCTGCGTCGCCGGCCCGTCGACGGGCTCCCGCGCGGCGTCGGCCATCGCGTCCGTCTTCGTCCTGGTGGTCATGACCCAGCGCCGCCGTCCATCTGCTGTTCCTGGGTGCCGATATCGCGCGGGGTGGTGCCGGTGGCGGTGATCCCACGGGAGCAGGTGGCGCCCGGCTCGACGGTGGCGTTCTGGCGCAGCGCCCGAATAAACTCGTCGATCCGCGGGTCGTTGACGTCGTCGACAGCGAGCTGGTAACCCCACGCCTGCAGCGAGACCGCCGACTCCAGGCCTTCGAACGGGCTCATCATTGTGTACTCGTTGCCCCGAATCTTGCCGGCCAGCGTCTCGACCTGGTCGGCGGGCAGACCCTCCTGGTAGGTGAGCCAGACCGCGCCGTGCTCGAGGCTGTGCACGGCATGCTCGTTGGCGATGGGCGCGTCGTAGACGTCGCCCATGCAGTTCTGCCAGTTCGGGTTGTGGCTGCTGCCGACCGGCGGCTGGATTTCGTACTCCAGCGGGCCCCACTCGTGTGACTGCTTGCCGGCCATCGGGTCCAGCGCCGGAGGGTTGGACTCCCGGTAGTTGACCAGTTCGGTGATGTCCGAGGCGCGGTCCTGCCACGACCGGGCCTCCTGGGAGACCGCGTAGGCCCCGTACCCGATGATCGCGGTGGCCAGCACCCCGACGCCGACCATCAGCGCGATCGGACCCCAGTTGCGCTCCTGGGTGACCTTGACCGGTTTGACCGGCTTGCGGCCGCCCTTGCCGGCCTTACCGCTGGTCTTGCCGCCGCCGGTCCGGGCGGCCGTGGCACCACCGCCCCGGCCGCTCGCCGGTTTGCCCTTCGCCGGCTTGCCCGCGGCCTTATCGTCGGTCCGGGGCTTGCCGCCGGCCGCCGGCTTGCCGGTGCTGACCACGGAGGGGTTGCGGTTGTCGCCACCCTGGGTGCTTATGCTCATGGTGTGGTGCCTCGTCAGGTCGGTCGGTCAAGGGGCATTCAGCGGGGACACAGCAGGTGAGGGTCGCCGCCAAGGCCACGAGTCTACCCCCGGTAACATGCTTTGGTGACTCCCGCCAATCTCGCTGAGCTCGTCCGCGCCACGGCCCGGTCGGTCTTCGTCGACCGTGACCTCGATCTATCTTTACTCCCCGACGTGGTCACCGTCGAGCGCCCACGCAACCCCGACCACGGCGACTACGCCTCGAACCTGGCGTTGCAATTGGCGAAGCGAGTCGGCACCGCCCCACGTGAGCTGGCCGCCGCGCTGGCCGCCGCGCTCAGCGAGGCCGACGGGATCGCCTCGGTGGAGATCGCCGGGCCGGGCTTCCTGAACATCCGACTCGACTCGGCCGCCGCCGGGGCGCTGGCCCGCACCGTGGTCCTGGCCGGCCGGGAGTACGGCCACAGCACGCGTCTGGCCGGCCGCCGGCTCAATCTGGAGTTCGTCTCGGCCAACCCGACCGGCCCGGTGCACCTCGGCGGCACCCGCTGGGCCGCCGTGGGCGACGCGCTCGCCCGGATCCTGCGGGCCACCGGGGCCGACGTCGGCACCGAGTACTACTTCAACGACGCCGGCTCCCAGATCGACCGGTTTGCCAAGTCGTTGCTGGCCGCCGCGCGGGGCGAGGCGGCGCCCGAGGACGGGTACGGCGGGGCGTACATCGCCGACATCGCCGGTGCCGTGGCAGCCAAGCACCCGCAGGTCCGCGACCTCGACGACGACGCCGCCCGGGAGCTGTTCCGGGTCGAGGGCGTGGCGCTGATGTTCGACGAGATCAAGGCGTCGCTGGCCGGGTTCGGGGTGCACTTCGACACGTACTTCAACGAGAAGGACCTGCACGCCCGGGGTGAGCTGGAGCTGGCGTTGACCCGGCTGGGCGAGCAGGGGCGCACCTACCAGCGCGACGGCGCGACCTGGCTGCGCAGCACCGACTTCGGCGACGACAAGGACCGGGTGCTGCGCAAGTCCAACGGCGAGTGGACCTACTTCGCCGCCGACTGCGCCTACTACCTGGACAAGCGGGAGCGCGGCTTCGACCAGGTCGTGATCATGCTCGGTGCCGACCACCACGGCTACATCGGCCGGCTGCGGGCGATGGCGGCCTGCTTCGGCGACGACCCGGATCAGACTCTGGAGATCCTGATCGGGCAGCTGGTGAACCTGGTGCGTGAGGGGACGCCGGTGCGGATGTCCAAGCGGGCCGGCACCGTGGTCACCCTGGAGGACCTGGTCGAGGCGATCGGCGTCGACGCCGCCCGGTACGCGCTGGCCCGCTACTCGTCCGACTCGCCGATTGACATCGACGTGGAGCGGTGGACCCGGGCCAAGAACGACAACCCGGTCTTCTACGTGCAGTACGTGGCCGCCCGGACGGCCAGCGTGGCCCGCAACGCCGCCGAGGTGGGGCTGCAGCGGGGCGCACCGGACGACTTCCGGCCCGAGCTGCTCGACCATGAGAAGGAGAATGAGCTGCTCAAGGCGCTCGGCGAGTTTCCGGGAGTGGTCGCCTCCGCCGCCGACCTGCGCGAACCGCACCGGATCGCCCGCTACCTCGAGGAGCTGGCCGGGGCGTACCACCGGTTCTACGACAAGTGCCGGATCATGCCGCTCGGCGACGAGGAGATCACCGACCGGCACCGGGCCCGGCTGTGGCTCAACGACGCCACCCGTACGGTGATCGCCAACGGCCTGGACCTGCTCGGCGTCTCGGCGCCCGAGCGGATGTGACCCGGCCGACAGACCCAGACTCAGATCCATGAACGACGAAGGACGGTAGAGCCGTGCGCGCACACGAGGCCGGGGCCCTGCACGGTGACCTCGGCAGCCGGGGGCCGGGCTGGCTGCGTACCCCCGACGACGTCAACACTCTGCTGCCACAGCTGTGGCCGCGGACGGTGACCCGGACGGACACCGGGTCGATCACCGTCGGCGGCCGGGACGTGCGGGACCTGGCCGCCGAGTACGGCACCCCGGCGTACCTGCTCGACGAGGACGACCTGCGGGCCCGCTGCCGCGACTTCCGGGCCGCCTTCGCCGGCCAGGACGTCTACTACGCCGGCAAGGCGTTCCTGTGCCGGGCGGTGGTGCGTATCGTCGCCGAGGAAGGCCTGCACCTGGACGTCTGCACCGGCGGTGAGCTGGCCGTCGCGCTGTCGGCCGGGATGCCGCCGGAGCGGATCGGCCTGCACGGCAACAACAAGAGCATCGCCGAGCTGACCCGGGCCCTCGACGCCGGGGTGGGCCGGATCATCGTCGACTCGTTCGACGAGATCGACCGGCTGACCACCCTGGCCCGGGACCGGGGCGTCCGGCCGAAGGTGCTGGTCCGGGTCACCGTCGGGGTCGAGGCGCACACCCACGAGTTCATCGCCACCGCCCACGAGGACCAGAAGTTCGGCTTCTCCCTGGCCGGCGGGGCGGCGTTCGAGGCAGCCGCCCGGATTCTCGACGAGGGGGTGCTGGAGCTGTGTGGGCTGCACTCGCACATCGGTTCGCAGATCTTCGACGCCGGCGGCTTCGAGGTGTCCGCCCGGCGGGTACTGGCGCTGCAGGCGCAGATCCGCGACGCGCGCGGCGTCGAGCTGCCCGAGCTGGATCTCGGCGGCGGGTTCGGCATCGCCTACACCACCCAGGACGACCCGGCGCCGGCCCACGACCTGGCCAAGCGGATGAACAAGATCGTCGACGGTGAGTGTGAGGCGTTGCGGCTCGCCGTGCCGCACCTGTCGGTCGAGCCGGGCCGGGCGATCATCGGCCCGGCGGTGTTCACCCTCTACCAGGTCGGCACCGTCAAGGACGTCGACGGCATCCGGAGCTACGTCAGCGTCGACGGTGGGATGAGCGACAACATCCGTACCGCCCTCTACGACGCCTCCTACTCGGCGACGGTCGCCTCCCGGGCGTCGACCGCGGCGCCGATCCTCGCCCGGGTCGTGGGAAAGCATTGTGAGTCCGGGGACATCGTGGTGAAGGATGAATTCCTGCCCGCCGACGTGCAGCCGGGAGATCTTCTCGCGGTGCCGGGCACGGGGGCGTACTGCCGGAGCATGGCGAGCAACTACAACCATGTGCCCCGGCCGCCGGTTATCGCGGTCCGCGACGGAGCGGCCCGGGTGATCGTCCGTCGGGAGACCGAGGCCGATCTGCTGGCACTGGACGTGGGATAGCGCCGCAGGTGGCGGGACGACGTGGATAGCGCGCGGCGCGCGGTCGCGAGGTATGGGGTGAGCATGGGTAAGTTGGTACGGCTGGCGTTGCTGGGCTGCGGCACGGTGGGCTCCGAGGTGGTGCGGCTGCTGCACGAGCAGGCCGCCGACCTCGCTGCCCGGGTCGGGGCGCCGATCGAGATCGCCGGGGTCGCGGTCCGCCGGCCCAACCGGGCCCGTGGTGACCTGCCGGTCGACCCGGCGCTGTTCACCACCGACGCGCTGGGCCTGGTCAAACGGGACGACGTCGACGTGGTGGTCGAGGTGGTCGGCGGCATCGAACCGGCCCGGACCTGGCTGGTGGAGGCGCTGCGCAGCGGCAAGAGCGCGGTCACCGCCAACAAGGCGCTGCTCGCCGAGGACGGCGGCACCCTGCACGACGCCGCCGCCGAGGGCGGTGCCGACCTGTTCTACGAGGCGTCGGTGGCCGGCGCCATCCCGCTGCTGCGCCCGCTGCGTGATTCGCTGCACGGCGACTCGATCACCCGGGTCACCGGCATCGTCAACGGCACCACCAACTTCATCCTCTCCGCGATGGACGCCACCGGGGCCGGGTTCACCGAGGCGTTGGAGGAGGCGACCGCCCTCGGGTACGCCGAGGCCGACCCGACCGCCGACGTGGAGGGGTTCGACGCCGCCGCCAAGGCAGCCATCCTGGCCTCGCTGGCCTTCCACACCCGGGTCGGCGCCGACGACGTGCACCGCGAGGGGATCACCGAGGTCAGCGCCGCCGACATGGCCAGCGCCAAGGCGATGGGCTGCACCATCAAGTTGCTCTGCATCGCCGAGCGGGGCCCGGGTGCCGACGGCGCCGAGTCGGTCAGCGTCCGGGTCCACCCGGCGATGATCCCGCGCAGCCATCCGCTGGCCAGCGTCGGCGACGCGTTCAACGCGGTCTTCGTCGAGGCGGTCGCGGCCGGGCAGTTGATGTTCTACGGCCGGGGCGCCGGTGGGGCGCCGACCGCCAGCGCGGTGCTCGGCGACATCGTCGCGGTGGCCCGCAACCGGCTCGCCGGGGTGCACACGG
Organism: Micromonospora sp. LOL_013; assembly: GCF_048060315.1. Taxonomy (NCBI): domain Bacteria; kingdom Bacillati; phylum Actinomycetota; class Actinomycetes; order Micromonosporales; family Micromonosporaceae; genus Micromonospora; species Micromonospora sp. LOL_013. The sequence continues at coordinate 125,556 of NZ_JBHMIQ010000006.1, read as the reverse complement.
CCAGCGAGTCCGCCTACGCCGACCTGCCGATCCGGCCGATGGGGGAGGCGGTCACCCGCTACCACATCAGCCTCGACGTGGCCGACCGGGCCGGGGTGCTGGCCGCCGTCGCCGGGGTGTTCGCCCGGCACGACGTGTCGATTGCCACCGTGCGCCAGTCCGGCCGGGACGCCGACGCCAGCCTGGTGATCGTCACCCACCGGGCGCCGGACGCCGCCCTCGCGGCCACCGTCGAGGAGCTGCGCGGCCTGGACGTCGTCCGTTCCATCGCCAGCGTGCTGCGGGTCGAGGGCGGCCAGTAGCCGCCGGTACGCTGTGCCGGCGCGAACCGAGGAGGTTGTCATGTGGCGGGGTCTGATCGAGGCGTACCGGGACCGGTTGCCGGTCACCGACGCCACGCCGGTGATCACCCTCTACGAGGGCAACACGCCGCTGCTGCCCGCGCCGGTGCTCTCCGCCCGGGTCGGCGCCGACGTCTACCTCAAGGTCGAGGGGGCCAACCCGACCGGGTCGTTCAAGGACCGGGGCATGACGATGGCGGTCTCCAAGGCGGTCGAGGAGGGCAACAAGGCGATCATCTGCGCCTCGACCGGCAACACCAGCGCGTCGGCCGCCGCATACGCCGCCCGCGCCGGCCTGACCTGCGCGGTGCTCGTGCCGCAGGGCAAGATCGCGCTCGGTAAGCTCGCCCAGGCACTGGTGCACGGTGCCCGCCTGCTACAGGTCGACGGCAACTTCGACGACTGCCTGTCGATGGCGGCCAAGCTGGCTCAGGACTACCCGGTGGCGCTGGTCAACTCGGTGAACATCTTCCGGCTGCACGGGCAGAAGACCGCCGCGTTCGAGATCGTCGCCGGGCTCGGCGACGCCCCGGACATCCACTGCCTTCCGGTCGGCAACGCCGGCAACATCAGCGCCTACTGGATGGGCTACCTGGAGGACGTCGAGGCCGGCAACGCCACCCGCGCCCCGAAGATGTACGGCTTCCAGGCGTCGGGTGCCGCCCCGATCGTCTCCGGCGAGGTGGTCCGCCAGCCGTCGACGATCGCCACCGCGATCCGGATCGGCAACCCGGCGAGCTGGACCAAGGCGCTCGACGCCCGGGACGCCTCGGGGGGTCTGATCGACGCGGTCACCGACCGGGACATCCTGGCGGCGTACCGGCTGCTGGCCCGGGAGGTCGGGGTCTTCGTCGAGCTGGCCAGCGCGGCCAGTGTCGCCGGGCTGCTGCAGGCCGCCGCCGCCGGCAAGGTACCGGCCGGTGCCACCGTGGTCTGCACGGTCACCGGGCACGGTCTGAAGGACCCGGAGTGGGCGATCTCCACCGCTCCGGCGCCGACCACCATCGGCAATGATCCGCTACTCGCGGCACGTGCTCTCGACCTGGCCTGAGGACGTCGCCGGTCGGGTGTGACGCGGCTCGACCTGGGCCGTGTCGGTTTCGGCCAGGTCGGCTTCCGCGGCGTCGACCAGCAGCCGGGTCGCGACGGCTACGGTACGCAGCTCGTCGGTGTCCAGCCGGGCCAACAGCCGGGCCTGGCGGTCGGTGCCGGCGGTGACGATCCGGTCCATCAGCTGCCGCCCGTCGTCGGTCAGCTCGATCCGGCGGACCCGCCGGTCCCGGGGGTCCTCCCGGCGGCCGACCAGCCGGTGGGCCGCGAGCCGGTCGACGATGCCGGTGACGGTGGCCATCCGTACCCCGAGCACCTGGCTAAGCTCCTGCCCCGAGGCGCTGCCGTGCAGGTAGAGCAGGAGCAGTATCTTCAGCTGCGGCACGGTGAGGTGTGAGTCGAACAGCGGGTCGGAACGGTCGGAGGCGAACAGGAGCTGCAGCCGGCGATGGGTCGCCATGATCTGGTCGATCAGTTCGTCCCGCTGGGCCACCTGCGCTCCCTCTGGTCCGGCACGGTGGCGGGCCGGCTGCCCGCCGTGCGCAGACGTTATCCCAACAACTTTGTGTGACGCTAACTGTTAGCCTTGGTCGAATTAATTCCCGTCGTCCCGCCGCCGGACTCTTTTCAGGAGTGAGCCCGCACATGTCGTTGCTCGCCAGACTCAGCCTCGCCAACCGAGGGCTCGTGGCGCTCGTCGCGGTCGTGATCACGATCTTCGGCGCCGTCACCATCCCGACGCTCAAACAGCAGCTTTTGCCTTCGTTGGAGTTCCCGGCCGCGTTCATCAGCGCGGTCTACCCCGGCGCGGCACCGGAAATCGTCGAATCGCAGGTGACCGAGCCCGTCGAGAACGCCATCTCGGGCGTCGCCGACCTCGAGAGCGTCACCTCCACCTCCAGCGAGAGCTTCGCCACCGTGCAGGTCGAGTTCGCCTTCGGCACCGACCTGACCAGCGCCGTGAACGAGCTGGAGACCTCGATCAACCGGATCCAACTGCCCGACGGTGTGGAACCGGCCGTCTTCGCCGGCAGCACCGACGACCTGCCGGCTGTGGTGCTCGCCGCCACCGGCGCCGGCGGACCGGGGCTCGCCGGACGTCTCGACGAGGTCGTGCTGCCCCAGCTGGAAGCCATCGAGGGGGTACGCGCCGTCGACGTCACCGGCGCCGGTGAACAGATCGTCTCGATCACCCCCGACTACGCCGCGCTGGCCGACGCCGGTCTCGACCCGAGCGCTATCGGCAACGCCCTGCGGGTCAACGGCGTCACCATCCCGGCCGGCTCCCTCACCGACGGCGACGAGAGCCTGACCGTCCAGGTCGGCACCAGGATCGATGCACTGAGCGATCTCGCCGGGATCTACCTCACCGCATCCGGCCGGCCGCCGGTACGGCTCGACGACGTCGCCGAGATCAGCGAGCAGACCGCCCCCGCCACCTCGATCACCAGGACCAACGGCGCGGACAGCCTCGGGATCGCGGTGACCGCCGGCCCCGACGGCGACGCGGTCGGCATCTCGCACGAGATCCGGGACCGGCTCGACGAGCTGGGCGCGGCCGCCGACACCGAGTTGATCGTGGTGTTCGACCAGGCACCGTTCGTGGAACGCTCGATCGAGGCGCTCACCACCGAAGGCCTGCTCGGCCTGGTGATGGCGGTCCTGGTCATCCTGGTCTTCCTGCTGTCGATTCGGTCCACCGTGGTCACCGCGGTCTCCATCCCGCTGTCGGTGCTGATCGCGTTGATCGCCCTGTGGGTCGGCGACTACTCGCTCAACCTGCTCACCCTCGGCGCGCTGACCATCTCGGTCGGCCGGGTGGTGGACGACTCGATCGTGGTGCTGGAGAACATCAAACGACATCTGGAGTACGGCGAGGACCGGCGCACCGCGATCCTGACCGGGGTCCGGGAGGTGGCCGGCGCGGTCACCTCGTCGACCCTGGCGACCGTCGCCGTCTTCGCCCCGATCGCGATCGTCGGCGGTTTCGTCGGCCAACTGTTCGCGCCGTTCGCCATCACGGTGACCGTCGCGTTGCTCGCTTCCCTGCTGGTCTCGCTCACCATCATCCCGGTGCTCGCCTACTGGTTCCTCAAGCCGGCCGCCGCCGGCACCGACGTGGAGCGGGTCCGGCAGGAGGCCGAAGCCAAGGAGCTGCGCAACCCGTTGCAGCGCGGCTACCTGCCGGTGATCCGGTTCGCCACCACCCGGCGGTGGGCCACCGTCGGCATCGGGCTGGCGGTGCTGCTCGGCACGTTCGCGCTGAGCACCCGGCTGGAGACCAACTTCATCGACGACGCCGGCCAGGACACCCTGAGCATGCGGCAGGAGTTGCCGGCGGGCACCAGCCTGGCCGCCGTCGACCGGGCCGCCATCTCGGTGGAGCGGGTCCTCGCGCGGACCGACGGAATCGAGTCCTACCAGGTGTCGATCGGCGCGAGCAGCAACCCGTTCGCCGGTGGCGGCGGCAACACCACAGCGAGCTATTCGATCAGCCTGACCGAGGACGCCGACAACATCGCCGTGCAGCAGCAGCTGCGGGACGAGTTCGCTGGCCGCGACGGCCTGGGCGAGATCACGGTCGGGGCGGCCGACGGCGGGCCCGGTGGCGGGAGCGCCAACCAGCTGCAGGTCATCGTGCAGGCCAACGACCCGGACGATTTGGCCACCGCCGCGGAGCGGGTCCGGACCGCGATGTCGCAGACCCCGGACGTCGCCGACGTCACCAGCACCCTGTCCGAGGACGTGACCCGGCTGCAGGTGCAGATCGACCGCGCGGCGGCAGCTCAGGCCGGGCTCAACGAGGCCGCGCTCGGGCAACTCGTCGCCCAGGCCTTCCGCGGCAGCCCGCTGGGAGAGGTCACCATCGACGGCGACCGGATGGACGTTGTGCTCAGCCCGAGCGCCCGGGTGACCTCGGCCGAGGAACTGGCGGCGTTGCCGGTCGGGCCGGCGACCCTCGCCGACTTCGCCGACATCGCCGAAGTCGACGGGCCGGTGCAGATCGACCGGGTGGACGGCGAGCGCAGTGCCACCGTCACCGGCACCGCGACCGGCTCGAACGTCGGGCAGACCAGCGCCGACCTGTCGCAGCGACTGGAGGGCCTGAGCCTGCCGGCCGGTGCGACCTACACCATAGGCGGGGTCAGCGCCGATCAGGCGGAGGCGTTCGCCGACCTCGGGTTGGCCCTGCTCGCCGCGATCGCGATCGTCTTCGTGATCATGGTGGCGACGTTCCGCAGCCTGATCCAGCCGCTGATCCTGCTGGTGTCGGTGCCGTTCGCGGCGACCGGCGCGATCGGTCTGCTGGTCGTCACCGGCACGCCGATGGGTGTGCCGGCGCTGATCGGCGCGTTGATGCTGGTCGGCATCGTGGTGACCAACGCGATCGTGCTGATGGATCTGATCAACCAGTACCGCGAGCAGGGGATGAGCGTCTCCCAGGCGGTGGTCGAGGGCGGCCGACGTCGGCTGCGGCCGATTCTGATGACCGCGATCGCCACCATCTGCGCGTTGACGCCGATGGCGCTCGGCCTGACCGGGGTGGCCGGCTTCATCGGCCAGCCGTTGGCGATCGTGGTGATCGGCGGCCTGTTCAGCTCGACGCTGCTCACCCTGGTCCTGGTGCCGACGCTCTACACCATGGTTGAGGGCGCCAAGGAGCGGCTGCGGCAGCGCCGGGCCACCCGCCGGTCGGCCGGCCCGGCGGGCGATGCGGGCGACGATGCCACGGCACTGGATCGGTCGTCGGGCACCGGCGCCGGCACCGATGCCGTACGAGGCACCGGCGACGACACCGATGCCGTACGAGGCACCGGCGACGCAGCGAATGGCCGCAACGGCTCCGACACCGCCGACACCGCCGACACCGCCGGCCCCGCCAGCCGTACGTCGCCGGTCGCCGCGCCGCCGGCCCGCCCGTCGGCGGCCCTGGTCGACGGCACCGACCAGTTCGAGGTGCTGAAACTGCCGAAGAGCCGCACCTCGCCGCTGCCGCCGACGGATTCGCCGACGGAGAAGTGACCGTGCGGGTCCCCGGGGTGCCGGCCCCGGGGACCCGCGGCGACCCGTCGCGCAGATCACACTTCGTCCACTGTCCGGTTTCCGGTCGGTAAGGTGTCGGTACGTGTCCTCACCGTTAGCGGTCCTTACCGGAAACCGGGATTTCCGCCGGCTGCTCCTCGCCGAGCTGGTCGTCTTCGGGGCGGACTGGTTCGTCATGGTGCCGCTGGTGGTGCTGCTGCCGGAGCTGACCGGCAGCGGCGTCTGGGGCGCTCTGGTGCTCGCCGTGGACACCGGCATCCACGCCCTGATGTTGCCGTTCACCGGTACGCTCGCCGACCGCTTCGACCGCCGTCGGATCCTGATCGCCGCGAACCTGGCCGCCGTCGTCGCGGTGCTGTTGCTGCTGGCCGTGCGCACCCCGGGTACCGCCTGGCTGGCGTTGTTCGCCATCGCGTCGCTCGCGGTGGCGAAGTCCTGCTACTCGCCGGCCGCCCAGGCCGCGCTACCAAACGTGGTCTCGGCGGCGGAGCTGCCCGCCGCCAACGTCTTCGCCGGTTCCGCGTGGGGCACCATGGCGATCGTCGGCGCGTCGCTGGGCGGGCTGATCAGCGCGGCGCTCAACCCGTACGCGTGCTTCTGGATCGCCGCCGCGGCGCTGCTGCTGGCGGCGGTGGTCACCATGTCGATCCGCCGGCCGATGCAGGCTCCGCGCGACGCCACGCTGCCGGCACCCCGGACGCTGACCGCGATCCGGGAGGCGCTGGCCTACATCGGTGGCCGTCCGCAGGTGCTCGCCCTGGTGACCGCGAAGAGCGCGGTCGGCCTCGGCAACGGCGTACTCACGTTGTTTCCGCTGTTGGCCGGGGTGTACGGGGTCGGCGCGATCGGCACCGGCCTGCTGTTCGCCGTGCGGGGTGCTGGCGCGGTCATCGGGCCGCTGCTGACCCGCCCGGTGCTGAACCGGCGGTCCTGGCTGCTCACCGGGTTGGCCGCGTCGATGTCGGTGTACGGGCTGTCCTACGCCAGTATCTCGCTGGTCACCTGGTTCCCGCTGGTGCTCACCCTGGTCTTCCTTGCGCACCTGGGCGGCGGCAGCAACTGGGTGCTGTCCAACTACGCCCTGCAGGCGGTGGTGCCGGACCGGCTGCGCGGCCGGGTCTTCGCCACCGATCTGATGCTCGCCACCCTGTCGATCTCGGTGAGTCAGTTGATTGTGGCCAGTGTGATCGACACTCTGGACACCCGGATCATCCTGGCGACGTGTGGTCTGGTGACCGTCACCTATGCGATCGGCTGGCGGCTGGCGACCCGGCGGCTGGGCTCGGTGGTTGCGGCCAATCGCTAGCATCGTGATATCACTTTGATAGCGAGCTGGTGGTGGAGGGAACGAGCATGGAACGAGCCGTGTTCCGGAGGTCGGGATTCGTGGTGATCGGCGGCCTGGTGGTGCCAGGTCTGCTCGGCCTGGCGGTGGTGGCGCCCGGCATCAATTCGGTGGCCGACGTGGATGTCTGGATGGCCGTCGCCGCCGTGGTCTACGCCGGGGTCATCGCGCTGGCCGCCACCGGGTTCACCGTGGTCAACCCCAACGAGGCGCAGGTGGTGCAGTTCTTCGGTCGCTACCTCGGCTCGATCCGGGTCGCCGGCCTGCACTGGACCTGGCCGTTGACCGTCCGGCGCAAGGTCACCCTGCGGGTGCGCAACTTCGAGACCGACCGGCTCAAGGTCGCCGACGCCGACGGCAACCCGGTCGAGATCGCCGCCGTCGTGGTGTGGCGGGTGGTCGACTCGGCGAGCGCCGTCTTCGCCGTCGACGACCACGTCGAGTACGTGGCCGTCCAGGCCGAGGCCGCCGTCCGGCACCTGGCCACCAGCTACCCGTACGAGGCGCACGACGCTGGGCGGGCCAGCCTGCGGGACAGTACGGTGGTCGCCGACGAGCTGACCGAGGAGTTGCGGGAGCGGGTCGAGCTGGCCGGCGTGGAGGTGCTGGAGTCCCGGGTCACCCACCTCGCGTACGCCCCCGAGATCGCCCACGCGATGCTCGCCCGGCAGCAGGCCGCCGCCGTCGTCGCGGCCCGGTTCCGGATCGTCGAGGGCGCCGTCGGCATGGTCTCCAACGCGTTGGAACGGTTGGCCGACGAGCACGTGGTCGACCTCGACGAGGAACGCAAGGCCCAGATGGTCGCCAACCTGCTGGTGGTGCTCTGCGGCGACCGGGCGGTGCAGCCGGTGGTGAACACCGGGTCTCTCTACAGCTGAGGCGGTCCACGGCTGATGGCCGAACGCAAGAAGCTGCTGTTGCGGCTCGATCCGGCGGTCCACGAGGCGATTGCCAAGTGGGCCGCCGACGACCTGCGCAGCGTCAACGCCCAGATCGAGTACGCGCTGCGGTTCGCGCTGCGCGCCGCCGGCCGGACACCCGGATCGGGCCGGACATCCGGATCCGATCGGGCAACTGGATCGGGCCCGTCGACCGACGGCCCGGACCGGCCGTCGGCGCCCTGACACCGGGCAACCGACCAGGACCTAGCATGGGGCGATGGGTATCAGCTTCGTTCCCGGGCCGGTGACCGTGCGGGTCCCGGCCACCAGCGCCAACCTCGGCCCCGGGTTCGACGCGCTCGGGTTGGCGCTCGGTCACCACGACGAGGTGACCGCCCGGGTGGTGCCCGCCGGCTGCCGGGTCGAGATCTCCGGCGAAGGATCTGGCGAGTTGCCGCTCGACGGCGGCCATCTCGTCGTCCGCGCCATGCACGCCACCTTCGACGAGCTCGGCGGCCGGCCGGCTGGCCTGGCGTTGAGCTGCGTGAACCGGATCCCCCAGGCACGCGGCCTGGGTTCGTCGTCGGCGGCGATCGTGGCCGGCGTACAGCTGGCCCGAGGGCTCGTCGTCGGCGGGACGCAGCTGCTGGACACCGCCGCCGCGCTGCGGATCGCCGCCCGGTTGGAGGGCCACCCGGACAACGTGGCACCCTGCCTGCTCGGCGGGTTCACCATCGCCTGGACCGAGGCGTCCGGGTCGCGGGCGGTGTCGGTGCCAGCGCATCCGGCGGTGTCGCCGACTGTCTACGTACCCAGTAACCGGGGTCTGACCGAGGCGGCGCGGGCGGCGCTGCCCGCTCAAGTCCCGCACGCGGACGCCGCGTTCACCGCCGGCCGGGCCGCCCTGCTGAGCCATGCGATCACTGCCGACCCGACGCTGTTGCTGGCCGCGACCGAGGACCGGTTGCACCAGGACTACCGGGGTCCATCGATGCCGGCCAGTGCGGAACTGGTCCGCCGCCTGCGGGCGACCGGTGTGGCCGCGGTGATCAGTGGGGCGGGTCCGAGCGTCCTGGCGTTGACCGAAGTCCCGGCCGACTTCTGTCCGGGAATGGACTGGCAGACTCACTTGTTTGCGGTAGACGTTGCCGGAGCCCGGATCGAAGGCGCTATAGTAGGACACGCCGAGCGGGACCCTGTTGCTGCAGGTCGGAAGAGTTGACTACGCTCTAGGCCAAGCACAGCCGCGAAGCACGCGATCTCCTGCGGGGCGGCGCACCCCCGAAGCTATCGGCGGTAAGCCCGTCTCACCCCTGCCTAGGTCACCGCCGAACCGCAGTCTTCACGGATCGCTGCAGATGTCGAGAGCTGCCCACCGAGGCTGGTGAAGCGGGCTCGGCAGAGCTGCGCGAAGACTCCCGCGACGTGTCATGCGAGGCGGGTGCACCGAGGCCGCCCGGCCACCTAGCGTCTTGACCCGGGTTGCCCGGCCTATCGAGGGAAGGAATCCATTGAGCGACACCACCGACGTGACGTCGGATGTCTCCAACGTCGCTGACGACACCACCGCTGCTCCTGCCCGCCGTCGGCGGTCCGGCACCGGGCTGTCCGCGATGCTGCTGCCGGAGTTGCAGAGCCTCGCCGCGTCGCTCGGCATCTCCGGCACCGCCCGGATGCGCAAGAGTGAGCTGATCACCGCGATCACCGAGCGCCAGGCCGGCGGGGGCGCCCCACGGCCGCGCGCCGAGGTCGCGGCGGCGACCGCACCCCCTCGGGAGGAGGTCCGCGCCGAGGTCCGTCCTGAGGCCGAGCGGCGTGACAGCGGCGACGGTGAGCAACTCGCCATCGTTGACGAGCCGGCCCGCGAGCGCAGCACCCGCCGGGGCCGTCGGTCGGCAGCCGAGTCGCGTACCGACGAGACCGCGACCACGCAGACCACGCAGACCACGCCGACTGAGTCGGGCGATCGGGCCGACCGGGGCGGTGACGGTCGGGACAACCGTGGCGAGCGGGCCGAGCGTGGCGGTGACGGTCGGGACAACCGTGGCGAGCGGGCCGAGCGTGGCGGTGACGGCCGGGGTGGTCGCGACCGCAGCGACCGGGGTGACCGGGGTGACCGTAACGACCGGGGTGACCGCAGCGAGCGGAACCAGCGGGACAACAACAACGACGACGACGACAACGAAGGCGGCGGTCGGCGCAGCCGACGCAGCCGGTTCCGCGACCGTCGGCGGCGGGGGGACCGCGGTGACGGCGACGGTGGTGGCGGCCGGGAGCCGCAGGTGACCGAGGACGACGTACTCGTCCCGGTGGCCGGCATCCTCGACGTGCTGGACAACTACGCGTTCGTGCGTACCACCGGCTACCTCTCCGGGCCCAACGACGTCTACGTCTCCATGTCGCAGGTCAAGAAGCACGGTCTGCGGCGCGGTGACGCGGTCACCGGCGCGGTGCGCGCCACCCGCGAGGGTGAGCAGCGTCGCGACAAGTACAATCCGCTGGTCCGGCTGGACACCATCAACGGCATGGAGCCGGAGGAGGCCCGGCGGCGTCCCGAGTTCTACAAACTCACGCCGCTGTACCCGCAGGACCGGTTGCGGTTGGAGACCGAGCCGCACATCCTCACCACCCGGGTCATCGACCTGGTGATGCCGATCGGCAAGGGGCAGCGGGCGCTGATCGTCTCCCCGCCCAAGGCGGGCAAGACGATGGTGCTGCAGGCGATTGCCAACGCCATCACGCACAACAACCCCGAGTGCCACCTGATGGTGGTGCTGGTCGACGAACGCCCGGAAGAGGTCACCGACATGCAGCGGTCGGTGAAGGGTGAGGTCGTCGCGGCCACGTTCGACCGGCCGCCGCAGGACCACACCACGGTCGCCGAGCTGGCCATCGAACGTGCCAAGCGGCTGGTGGAGCTGGGCCACGACGTCGTCGTGCTGCTCGACTCGGTGACCCGGCTGGGCCGCTCGTACAACCTGGCCGCGCCGGCCAGCGGGCGGATCATGTCCGGTGGTATCGACTCGACGGCGCTGTACCCGCCGAAGCGGTTCCTCGGCGCGGCCCGCAACATCGAGAACGGCGGTTCGTTGACCATCCTCGCCACCGCACTGGTGGAGACCGGATCCATGATGGACACGGTGATCTTCGAGGAGTTCAAGGGGACCGGCAACGCCGAGCTCAAGCTGGACCGCAAGATCGCCGACAAGCGGGTGTTCCCGTCGATCGACATCCACCCGTCCGGCACCCGTAAGGAGGAGATCCTGCTCGCGCCGGAGGAGCTGGCGATCACCCACAAGCTGCGCAAGGTGCTCCACTCGCTGGACTCCCAGGCGGCGCTGGACCTGCTGCTGGACCGGCTCAAGCAGAGTCGGACCAACATCGAGTTCCTGATGCAGATCGCGAAGTCGACGCCGGGGGAGTGACCCTGGCACCGGTCGCCCCGCGCGGTCGGGAATCCGGCAGGTCCGTCGGGCGTTGCGTCCGGCGGTGTTCGTGACGGTCGCGGTGGGCGGTTCGCTCCGCCCACCGCGACCCGCCGCCACGGCCCGTGGCAGACTGACAACAGGCCAGGTTCCGGTTCACGCCAGAGTCGGCCCGCGCAACGGCGCGGCCGATGTCGACGGCGACCCGGCGACCGACGAAGAGAGGACCATCCGTGAAGAAGGACATTCACCCGGAGTACGTGACCACCGAGGTCACTTGCTCCTGCGGCGCATCGTTCACCACCCGCAGCACCGCACCCGGCGGCAAGATCCACGCTGAGACCTGCAGCGCCTGCCACCCGTTCTACACCGGCAAGCAGCGCGTCCTCGACACCGCCGGCCGGGTCGCCAAGTTCCAGCAGAAGTACGCCAAGGCGAAGGCCAACAAGGCCAAGTAGCTGTGCACGCGGCGCCCGCTTCCGACCGAGGTCGGGGGCGGGCGCCGCGGTGTCTGGACGGTCCTGGTCTGTTCAATCCGGATGAAGGAGTACTTGTATGAGCAGCGAGCGCCTGGCCGGGCTCCTCGACGAGTACGCCGAGCTGGAGAAGCAGCTGTCTGATCCGGCGATCCACGCGGACCAGACCACCGCCCGCCGGGTCGGTCGCCGGTTCGCCGAGCTGGCCCCGCTGCACAAGGCCGCCGGCGAGCTCGCCCAGGCCCGGGCCGACCTGGCCGCCGCCCGGGAGCTGGCCGGCGAGGACCCGGCGTTCACCGTCGAGGCGGAGGCAATCGCCGCCAGCCTGCCCGACCTGGAGGCCCGCCTCGCCGAACTGCTGATCCCCCGGGACCCCCACGACGCCAAGGACGTCATCGTCGAGATCAAGGCGGGCGAGGGCGGCGAGGAGTCGGCGCTGTTCGCCGGCGACCTGCTCCGGATGTACCTGCGGTACGCCGAACGGCGCGGCTGGCAGGTCGAGGTGCTCGACTCGCAGGATTCCGACCTCGGTGGGGTCAAGGACGTCTCGCTCGCGATCAAGTCGCGGGGGATGCCCGAGGGCGGCAACGGCGTCTGGTCCCGGCTCAAGTGGGAGGGCGGCGTGCACCGGGTGCAGCGGGTGCCGGTCACCGAATCGCAGGGCCGGATCCATACCAGCGCCGCCGGGGTGCTGGTGCTGCCGGAGGCCGAGGACGTCGAGGTCAACGTCGACCCGAACGAACTACGCGTTGACGTTTTCCGCTCCTCCGGCCCCGGCGGCCAGTCGGTCAACACCACCGACTCGGCGGTGCGGATCACCCACCTGCCGACCGGCATCGTCGTCTCCTGCCAGAACGAGAAGAGCCAGCTGCAGAACCGGGAGCAGGCGATGCGGATCCTGCGCGCCCGGTTGCTCGCCGCCGCCCAGGAACAGGCCGACGCGGCGGCCTCCGACGCCCGACGCTCCCAGGTGCGTACGGTCGACCGGTCCGAGCGGGTGCGCACCTACAACTACCCGCAGAACCGGATCACCGACCATCGGATCGGCTACACGGCGTACAACATGGACCTGGTGGTCGGCGGGGAGCTTGACGGCGTCCTTGACGCGCTCGCCGAGGCGGACCGGGCCGCCCGGCTGGCCGGTGACGCCGAACTGACCCGCCGCTGACCGACGCCACACCGGCACCGGCCTGACGGTCAGCGCACCGGATGGGGCCGTTGCCGGGCCTCGCGCATCTGCCGGGCGGCCACCTCGAAGGCCCGGCTGAGCGCTTCGCGCAACCCTGGACCGGAACCGCTGATCTCGGCGTAGCCGACGCTGATCCCGACCGGAGTGCCAGGTACCAGCGACTCCCACTCCTCACCGGCCACCGCGGCGGTGATCCGGCGGGCCACGTCGGCCGCCTCGGCCGGGCCGGCGCCCGGCAGCACCACCACGAACTCGTCGCCGCCGTACCTGGCCACGAAGTCACCCCGGCGCATCACCCGGTTGATCACCCCGGCGACCCGTTGCAGCACCAGGTCACCGGAGTGGTGGCCGTGCACGGTGTTGACCGACTTGAAACCGTCCAGGCCGCAGACCATCACCACGGCCCGATCGCCCCGGCCGGCCATGTCGGTGACGTAGAGGTCGAGGTGGCGGCGGCTGGCCAGCCCGGTCAACGGGTCGGTCAGCGCCTCCTGGGTGTACTGCGCGGCGGAGCGACGCATCTCCTCCTGGTCCAGCCGGGCGGCGATGCCGTCGACGTACATGTCGCGCAACCGGTCGTTGCGCCGGGTAGCCAGCCGGAACGCGTACCGGTCGGCGTCATGCGCGGCGGCGTGGTCGCCGGCCCGGGTGTGCGCGACGCTGCGCAGCCGGGCCGTCTCGGCGGCACCTAGTGTCTCGGCGGAGACCACCGCCGCGGACAGTCGGGTCAACGCCTCCGCCGGCCGGTCCGCCGCGATGGTCAGGCAGACCACCCCGAGCTGGCGCAGGTCGCGGGCGCGGGCACTGTCGCCGCCGTCGATCATCAACCGGGTCGCCTCCGGGGCACCGGCGGGCAGCTGGGCCGGCTCACCGAGTGCGGCCAGCCGGGCCAGGGCGTACCCGTAGGCCACCCGGCTGCTCGGGCGCAGCAGCCTGGCCCGGTCGGCGTGCACGAACTTCGCCAGGTCGCTGCCGATGTCGCGGAGCACCCGCAGGCAGCCGTCGGTGTCTCCATGATGGTCCAACGCGACGGCGTTGCGCAGCCGGATGCCGGGCGCGGCGAAGGTCTCCTCTGGAATGCCGGTGGCGTTGGCGAGCTGCCGGGCGTGCTCGATGGCGCTCAACGCGTACCCGTGGAAACTGAGGTAGGAGTAGGCCATCGCCAGGTCGTGCCAGCCCCAGGCGGTTTCCCGGTCCACGTCGGTGGCGGCGCCGAGCGCCCGCGCACTGTGCACCAGATGGGTGACACACCGGTCGAACGCGCCCTGCTGGTGAGCGGCGAGCGCGGCCAACGCGTGCAGGTGGCCGTGCAGGTACGGCTCGCTGACGTCCCGGGCGGCCTCGAACGCCCGGTCGACGGCCACCGTGTACTCGGCGGACCGGCCGAGGTTGAGCAGCGCGGAGAGCCGCTGCACCAGCGCGTCGGCCCGAACGTACCGGTTGCTGGTGCTCCGGATCACCTGCTCGAAGGCGACACAGGCTTCGGCTGAGCGGCTGCCTTCCATCAGCGCCCGGGCCTGCATCAGCGCCTCGGCCTGGTCGGTGAGCCGGTCGAGCCAACCCACGCACAACCTCCCTGGAGCCCGCTGGAATCTGGCGGAGCACACACCCGACCCGATCCGCGACCTGTTCTGCGGACGCCCGGGTGGACGCACCATGATTATGTCGTGAACCACTTGCCAGAGAACACCTCCGGATTGCCGGATCGGACGCCGGTCCGAGCCGCAGTGGCCGCCGCGGCCGCCCGGCTGGCCGCCGCCGGTGTCGCCGCCGCCCGGGTCGACGCGGAGCTGATTGCCGCCTCGGTGCTGGACATTCCGCGTGGCCGGCTGGCATTGAGCGGCGACTTCGACCAGGCCGACATCGGCAGGTTTCACAGTCTGGTGACCCGCCGGGCGGCTGGAGAACCGGTGCAGCACCTCACTGGATCGGCACCGTTTCGTTATCTGGAGCTCGCGGTGGGGCCGGGGGTCTTCGTGCCCCGGCCGGAGACCGAACTGCTCGCCGGAGCGGGCGTTGACGCGCTGCGTGACCAGCCCGGCGAGGCGGTGGTCGTCGACCTGTGCAGCGGCAGTGGCGCGGTGGCACTGGCGGTCGCGCACGAGGCTCCGACGGCGCGGGTGGTCGCGGTTGAACGCTCGGCGGACAGCCTGCGCTGGCTGCGTCGCAACGCCCGGCGACAGGCCGCCGCCGGGGACCGGCCGATCGAGGTGCTGGCCGGCGACGTCCGGGATCCGGGCCTGCTCGGCGAGTTCGCCGGCCGGGTGGACGTGCTGCTGTGTAACCCGCCGTACGTACCGGACGGCACCCCGGTGGCGCCGGAGGTCGCCAGGCATGACCCGGCCGAGGCGGTCTTCGGCGGGCCGGACGGCCTGGCGGTCATCCGACCGGTGGTGCACCGCGCCGTGAACCTGCTGCGTCCCGGCGGGCTGTTCGGGGTCGAGCACGACGATGGTCACGCCGCCGCCGTCGTCGCGTTGGTCGTAGCCGACGGCCGTTTCGACGCCGTCACCAGCCATCACGATCTGGCCGGCCGGCCGCGCTTCGTGACCGCCCGCCGGGCGGGCTGACGGCAGCTGGAGGTGATCGGTGCGGATCAGCGGGCGGGCACGTGGCAGACTGGCACACCGTGATGCTCTATGACTGCCGGTCCGCCGCCGACCGTGACAAAGGCATCGCCGCGGCGATCGAGGCGGTCAAGAACGGCGAGCTGGTCGTGCTGCCGACCGACACCGTGTACGGCGTCGGCGCCGACGCCTTCACCTCGTACGCGGTCACCGCGTTGCTCAACGCCAAGGGGCGGGACCGGCAGATGCCGCCGCCGGTGCTGGTCGGTTCCCGGCACACCCTCGACGGGCTGGTGCTGATCCTGCCGCAGCCCGCCCGCGACCTGGCCGACGCCTTCTGGCCGGGGGCGCTCACCATGATCGTCGAGCACGCGCCCAGCCTGAACTGGGATCTGGGGGACACCGACGGCACTGTCGCGGTCCGGATGCCGCTGCATCCGGTGGCGCTGGAGGTGCTGCGGGAGACCGGCCCGATGGCGGTCTCGTCGGCGAACAAGACCGGCCGGCCGCCGGCGGTGACCGCTGCCGAGGCCCGGGACCAGCTCGGCTACTCGGTGCGCGCGTACCTGGAGGCCGGCCCGTGTCCCGACCCCGTGCCCAGCACCATCGTCGACCTCACCGGCGACGTGCCCCGGGTGGTCCGCGACGGCGCGATCCCGATCGAGAAGCTGCGTGACGTGGTCCCGGACATCATCGGTACGGAGTCCTAGTGCCGCCGTTCACCGTCCTTCATGTCTGCATGGGCAACATCTGCCGTTCGCCGATGGCCGAGCGGCTGCTGGTGCTGGCGCTCGAGCAGCGGCTGGACCGCCTCGGTCCGGCCGTCGCGCCGCCGGTCGAGGAGCTGTTGCACAGCCACAGCGCCGGCACCGGCGGTTGGCACGCCGGCGAGGAGATGAACCCACCGGCGGCCCGCCAGGTGCTAGCTCGGGGCGGGCAGGTTGACGGCTTCGCCGCTCGTAAGCTGCGGTCCGACCAGATCGACGCCGCCGATCTGGTCCTCACCGCCACCGCCGACCAGCTCGAGTACGTGCTCGCGTTGCGCCCGGATGCCGCCGAACGCACCTTCGTGCTCGGCGAGTTCGGCCGGTTGCTGCCGGCGGTGGACGCGGCCGGGCTGCCCGGTGCCCGGTCGGGTCCGGACGCGGCGGTCACCCCGGAGGCGATGCACGCCCGGGGCGCGGCACTGGTCGCCGCGGTCGCCGCGGTCCGGTCCGGCGCCGGTCCGCAGCCGGGGGACGATCTGGACGACCCGTGGGGGCGCGGCGACCACACCTTCGCCCGGGTGGCCGACGAGATCGAGGAGACGGTGGGAGCGCTCGGCGTGGCGCTGCTGCCCTGAGATCGGCGGGGCGGGCAGAGGATGCAGGCGGAGGTCGTCCGGTGATGCGCAGTCGGCTGCGGCACCTGCCGGTGCCGTCGATGGTGTCGGCGGTGCTGCTGGTGGTGCTCGCCGGGGTCGGCGGCTGGCTGGACGGAGTCCCGGGGGCGGTCGGCGCCGTCGTCGGTGTCGCGCTGGTGGCGGCCAGCTATGTGGCCTCCAGCCTGGCGCTGGCCTGGGCGGACTCGGTGCATCCGCGGATGGTGCTCAGTGTGGGCCTGCTCACCTACAGCTTGAAGTTCGCGCTGCTCGGGGTGGCGGTGTTCGCGGTGGCGGCGTCGGACTGGCCGGGGCAGCGGATGCTGGCGGTGGCGATCATCGTGGCCACAGTGGGATGGATCACGGCCCAGGTGTGGTGGACCTTCCGGGCCCGGATCCCGTACGTGGAGATCGACCCGCGTTGACCCTCCGGCAATCCCGGGTGTACGCCCGGCCGGTGGGCCGGCGGCGAGGATCACCAGTTTTCGCGAAGATTTGTCGGATTTGACCTACGCTGAGGTCGGGATCGCCGGTCATGTGGGGAGTGCATACCGACCAGGGCGGAAGAGGAGTAGCGTGTGCACCCATCTGACGTGCCACCGGGTCGCCCACACAACGAGGGTTGTGCGGGGGGTGACGCACAGCCTCCATCGTTGCCCTGATATGTTTCCGGCGTCATGGCCGGTGAACCACCTTCCGAACCCGCAGGTCCCTCGGGGGCCGACACCGGGTTTGCCGCGATCGGCTACCTGCTCGGCGGGATGGCCGTGTGGGGCGGTGCGGGGTGGCTCGTCGACCGTTGGCTGGACCTGCCCAACGTCGGGCTGCTGATCGGGCTGATCGGCGGGACGGCGGCCGGGGTCTACCTGACCGTTAAGAAGCTGGGCGCGTGAACCAGGCCCGACCAACGGAGGATGCGCGTTGATTGAGCAGCCGACCGTTCTCGCCGCGGAGTTCCCTCCCGGCGTGGATGCCTTCGACTTCCGCAGTCTGATCCCCGGGTTGGACGGCACCGCCTGGGCGGCCGCCTTCACCAAGATCACACTGCTGCTCTGGATCGCCGCCGCGCTGGTGATGATCTTCTTCCTGGTCACCTACCGCAGCCCGAAGCTGGTGCCGACCAAGGGCCAGTGGCTGGCCGAGTCGGTGTACGGCATGGTGCGCGACAACATCGCCCGGGACGTCATCGGCCGGGACGGGGTGCGGTTCGCGCCCTACCTGACGGTGCTGTTCTGCTTCATCCTGCTGAACAACCTCTGGGGCATCGTCCCGTTCGCCCAGATCTCGCCGATGTCGCACATCGCCTTCCCGATGGTGCTGGCGTTGGTCAGCTGGCTGCTCTACATCGGCCACGGCATCGCCAAGTGGGGTTTCGTCGGTTACGTCAAGCACGTCTGCTGGGTCTCCGGCGCGCCGCTGTGGGTGCAGCCGATCCTGGTGCCGATCGAGTTCGTCTCGAATCTGATCCTGCGGCCCGTCACGCTGTCGGTCCGACTTTTCGCCAACATGTTCGCTGGCCACATGATCCTGCTGGTCTTCACCCTCGGCGGCGTGGCGCTGTTCCAGGCCGACAGCCTGTTTATCAAGCCCATCGCGGTGCTGAGCTGGGGCATGGCGATCGTGATGACCTTCTTCGAGTTCGGCATCATGGTTCTCCAGGCGTACGTGTTCACCCTGCTCAGCGCGACCTATCTGCAGCACTCCCTGGCCGAGTCGCACTGATTCCGCCTCCCTCGACCGATACACGTCCACGGGTCAGCCGCGTGGACGACAACTGAAACATTCACCTAAACGTGCGCGTGACGGACACGCGTTCAACGCAGGAGGAAAACAACCATGGAGATCACCGGCAGCCTGAACGCCATCGGCTACGGCATCGCCGCCCTCGGCCCCGGTATCGGCGTCGGTCTGGTGTTCGCCGCCTACATCCAGGCGACCGCCCGCCAGCCGGAGAGCGCCGGCCTGACCCGGGTCTACATGTTCATGGGCTTCGCCGTGATCGAGGCACTCGCCCTGCTCGGTCTGGTGCTCGCGTTCGCGCTCAACTGACCCGGCCGGCATCCGGTGAGCCGACGGGCTCACCGCGTCTGACTCGGTGACCGGTTGCGTGAGCGCCGGTCCGGGCGAAGGGAAGTGTCCATGTACGAAGAAGTCACGTACATCGCCGCGGAAGAGGGCGGGAACATCCTGCTCCCGCCGCTGTCCGAGATCATCGTCGGCCTGATCGCCTTCGGTCTGCTCGTCGCCGTACTGCTGAAGTTCGTGTTCCCGCGGATGGAAGCGATGTACCAGGCGCGGGTCGAGGCGATCGAGGGCGGCATCAAGCGGGCCGAGGCCGCCCAGGCCGAGGCGAACCAGCTGCTGGAGCAGTACAAGGCCCAGCTGGCCGAGGCGCGTACCGACGCGGCCCGCATCCGTGACGACGCCCGGGCCGACGCCGAAGGGATCCGGCAGGACATCCTCGCCAAGGCGCGGGAGGAGTCCGACCGGATCATCGCGGCCGGCAAGGAGCAGCTCGCCGCCGAGCGGCAGACCATCATCCGGGAGCTGCGCGCCGAGGTCGGCACGCTCGCGGTCGACCTGGCCGGCCGGATCGTCGGAGACGCGCTCGCCGACGAGGCCCGCCGTAAGGGCACCGTCGAGCGGTTCATGGCCGACCTGGAGAACGCGGGGGCCCGCTGATGCAGTCCGCCACCAGCCGGGAGTCCTACGCAGCGGTGACCGAGCGACTGGTCGACTACGTCGCCGGTGCCGCCCCGACGGCGGTCGCGACCACGGCCGACGAGATCCTCTCGGTGGCCGACCTGCTGCGCCGTCAGCCCCGGCTGCGGCGGGCGCTGGCCGACCCGGCCCGGCCCGCCGACGACCGGACCGGGCTGCTGCGCGGCCTGTTCGGGGGGAAGATCGGCGCGGACAGCCTCGACCTGCTCGACGCGGTCGTCGCAGCCCGCTGGTCGGTGCCGTCGGAGCTGCTTGACGCCACCGAGCGACTCGGCGTCGACACGGCACTGGCCGGTGCCGAGTCGGCCGGCGAGCTGGCCGAGGTGGAGGACGAGCTGTTCCGGTTCGGCAAGATCATCGACGGCGACCCGCAGCTGGGTGCCGTGGTCGGTGACGTCGCCGTGCCGGCCGACCGGCGGGTCGAACTGGTCCGCACGCTGCTCACCGGAAAGGCGCTGCCGGCCACGGTGCGCCTCGCCGAGCAGGCGGTCCGGGGCTTCGGCGGGCGATCCGTCGGTGCCGGGCTGGGCCGGCTGGTCGAGCTGGCCGCTGCCCGGCGGGACCGTCAGGTCGCGCATGTCACGGTCGCCGCACCACTGACCCAGCCCGAGGAGCAGCGGCTGGGCGCCACGTTGGCCGAGATGTACGGTCGGGAGGTGTCCGTCAAGTTGACGGTCGACCCCGCCGTACTTGGCGGGATGAGCGTACGGATCGGTTCCGACCTGTACGACGGCACCGTTCGGCGCCGCCTCATCGACACTCGCAAGGCGCTCGCTGGGCGCTGATTCAGTCCATGCCGTTCCGGGTTCATCCGGGCCACTAGACATAGAGGAAGCAGAGGATGGCCGAGCTGACCATCTCGTCGGACGAGATCCGTGGTGCCCTAGAACGCTACGTCTCCTCCTACACGCCGGAGCTGTCTCGCGAAGAGGTCGGCACCGTGGCGGACGCCGGGGACGGCATCGCCCACGTCGAGGGCCTGCCCTCGGCGATGGCAAACGAACTGCTGGAATTCGAGGACGGCACGCTGGGCGTGGCGTTGAACCTCGACGTACGTGACATCGGTGTGGTCGTCCTGGGCGACTACGCCGGCATCGAGGAGGGTCAGCGCGTCAAGCGCACCGGCCGGGTGCTCTCCGTCCCGGTCGGCGACGCCTTCCTGGGCCGGGTGGTCAGCGCGCTCGGTGAGCCAATCGACGGCCTCGGCGACATCACCAACGACGGCTTCCGCGAGCTGGAGCTGCAGGCGCCGAACGTGATGGCCCGCCAGTCGGTGTCCGAGCCGCTGCAGACCGGTATCAAGGCGATCGACGCGATGACCCCGATCGGTCGCGGCCAGCGGCAGCTGATCATCGGCGACCGCAAGACCGGTAAGACCACCGTCGCGCTGGACACGATCCTCAACCAGCGGGCCAACTGGGAGTCCGGCGACCCGGCCAAGCAGGTGCGCTGCATCTACGTGGCGATCGGGCAGAAGGCTTCCACCATCGCCTCGATCAAGGGCGTGCTGGAGGAGCACGGCGCGATGGAGTACACCACCATCGTCGCCTCGCCCGCCTCCGACCCGGCCGGCTTCAAGTACATCGCCCCGTACACCGGGTCGTCGATCGGCCAGCACTGGATGTACGCCGGCAAGCACGTGCTGATCGTCTTCGACGACCTGAGCAAGCAGGCCGAGGCGTACCGCGCGGTGTCGCTGCTGCTGCGCCGTCCGCCGGGTCGTGAGGCGTACCCGGGTGACGTCTTCTACCTGCACTCCCGGCTGCTGGAGCGGTGCGCGAAGCTCTCCGACGAGCTGGGCGGCGGCTCGCTGACCGGTCTGCCGATCATCGAGACCAAGGCCAACGACATCTCGGCCTTCATCCCGACCAACGTCATCTCGATCACCGACGGGCAGATCTTCCTGGAGACCGACCTGTTCAACCAGGGCCAGCGGCCGGCGATCAACGTCGGCACGTCGGTCTCCCGGGTCGGTGGCGCCGCGCAGGTCAAGCCGATGAGGAAGGTCGCCGGCCGGCTGCGGCTGGACCTGGCCCAGTACCGCGAGCTGGAGGCGTTCTCCGCGCTCGCCTCCGACCTGGACAAGGCGTCGCGCAACCAGCTGGAGCGCGGTGGCCGGCTGGTGGAGCTGCTCAAGCAGCCGAACTACTCGCCGTTCCCGGTGCAGGAGCAGGTCGTCGCGGTCTGGGCCGGCACCGAGGGCAAGCTCGACGACATCCCGGTCGGTGACGTCCGGCGATTTGAGATCGAGTTTCTGGAGTACCTGCGGCACTCGCACAAGGGCACGCTGGACTCGATCGCCGCGCTCAACTGGGACGACGAGATTATCGCGACGCTGTCCGACGCGGTCGAGAAGTTCAAGCAGATGTTCCTGTCCAAGGATCCGGCGCCGATGGTGAACGAGGCACCGGCCGAGGCCCTGGAGGGCGAGCAGGAACGCGAGAGCGTCACCCGGTACGTCGCCGACGCTGACGCCGAGAAGGAATAGGGCGGTTCCGGATGCCAGCGCAGGTTCGGGTACTCCGCCAGCGGATTCGCTCGGCGAAGTCGATGAAGAAGATCACCAAGGCGATGGAGCTCGTCGCGACGAGTCGGGTCGCCAAGGCCCAGGCGCGGGTGGCGGCCTCGCTGCCGTACGCCAACGCGATCACCGGTGTGCTCACCGCGCTGGCCTCCAACGCCTCGGTCGACCATCCGCTGCTGACCGCACGTCCGACGGTGCGCCGGGCCGGCGTGCTGGTGATCACCAGTGACCGGGGCCTGGCCGGCGGCTACAGCACCAACGCGATCAAGACAGCGGAGTCGCTCATCGCGCGGCTGAAGGCCGACGGCAAGGAACCGGTGCTGTACGTGATCGGCCGCAAGGGCGTCTCGTACTACCGGTTCCGTAACCGGCCGATCGAAGCGAGCTGGACCGGCTTCTCCGAGCAGCCCGGCTTCGCCGACGCCCGCGAGGTCGGCCAGACGCTGATCGCGGCGTTCCAGCGCGGCGCGGACGACACCGACGGCGGCGGGGCCGACCAGGTGCTCGGGGTGGACGAGTTGCACATCGTCTCCACCGAGTTCAAGTCGCTGATGACGCAGACCCCGGTGCCCCGGATCCTCGGCCCGATGGAGGTCAAGGACGAGCCTAGGGACGCAGCTGGGGTGCTGCCGGCGTACGAGTTCGAGCCGAACGCCGAGGCGCTGCTCGACGCGTTGCTGCCGAAGTACATCAACACCCGGATCTACGCGGCCCTGGTCGAATCGGCGGCGAGTGAATCGGCGGCCCGGCGGCGGGCGATGAAGAGCGCCACCGACAACGCCGAGGAAATGATCGAGAAGTACACGCGGCTAATGAACTCGGCGCGTCAGGCCGGGATCACTCAGGAGATCAGCGAGATCGTCGGCGGCGCCAACGCGCTCGCGGCGGCGGGAAGTGAAGTGTGATGACTGCCTCTGTAGAAACCCAGGCAACCGGAGCGACCGCATCGGCTACCGGCCGCGTGGTCCGGGTCATCGGCCCGGTCGTCGACGCCGAGTTCCCGCGCGACGCGATGCCCGACATCTTCAACGCCCTGCACGTGGACGTCGCGCTTGCCGGCGGCGAGCGGACCCTGACCCTCGAGGTGGCCCAGCACCTCGGCGACAACGTCATCCGGGCCATCTCGATGCAACCGACCGACGGCATGGTCCGGGGCGCGGAGGTCCGCGACACCGGTGCGCCGATCATGGTGCCGGTCGGTGACGGCGTCAAGGGCCGGGTGTTCAACACCATCGGTGAGTGCCTCAACCTGGCCGAGGGGGAGACGCTGCAGGTGACCGAGCGCCGGTCGATCCACCAGAAGGCGCCGGCGTTCGCCGACCTGGAGCCGAAGACCGAGATGCTGGAGACCGGCATCAAGGTGCTCGACCTGCTCGCCCCGTACGTCAAGGGCGGCAAGATCGGCCTGTTCGGCGGTGCCGGCGTGGGCAAGACGGTGCTCATCCAGGAGATGATCATCCGGGTCGCGAACAACTTCGGTGGTACGTCGGTCTTCGCCGGCGTCGGGGAGCGGACCCGTGAGGGTAACGACCTGATCCACGAGATGACCGAGTCCGGCGTCATCGACAAGACCGCGCTGGTCTACGGCCAGATGGACGAGCCGCCGGGTACCCGGTTGCGGGTCGCGCTCGCCGCGCTGACCATGGCCGAGTACTTCCGGGACGTGCAGAAGCAGGAAGTGCTGCTGTTCATCGACAACATCTTCCGGTTCACCCAGGCCGGTTCCGAGGTCTCCACGCTGCTCGGCCGGATGCCGTCCGCGGTGGGCTACCAGCCCACCCTGGCCGACGAGATGGGCGAGCTGCAGGAGCGGATCACCTCGGTCCGGGGCCAGGCGATCACCTCGATGCAGGCGATCTACGTCCCCGCCGACGACTACACCGACCCGGCGCCGGCCACCACCTTCGCGCACCTGGACGCCACGACCAACCTGGAGCGGTCCATCTCCGACAAGGGCATCTACCCGGCGGTGGACCCGCTGGCGTCCTCGTCGCGGATCCTCGCCCCGGAGTTCGTCGGCCAGGAGCACTACGCGGTGGCCTCCGAGGTGAAGCGGATCCTGCAGAAGTACAAGGACCTGCAGGACATCATCGCCATCCTCGGTATGGAGGAGCTCTCCGAGGAAGACAAGATCACCGTCTCCCGGGCCCGCCGGATCGAGCGGTTTCTGTCGCAGAACACCTACGCGGCCGAGGTCTTCACCGGCATCAAGGGTTCGTACGTGCCGGTGAAGGACACCATCGAAGCCTTCCGCAAGATCAGTGAAGGGGAGTACGACCACTTTCCTGAGCAGGCCTTCTTCATGTGCGGTGGGCTCGACGACCTGGAGCGCAACGCCCAGGAGCTCATGAAGGGCTGACGACGGCGCCAGCCGTCGGCCTGGAGGAAGGGCTGACCCGATCTGCGCCAGACGAGCGCCCCGCCATCGCGGCGGGGCGCTCGTCGCGTTTGCCGGCGACCGGCCGGGGTACCCGACCGGCTCTGCGGCGGACGGGGGTCGAGCATGACGCAGCCGGATCGGACCCGGGCACGCCCAGCGAGGCTGAGCCGTCCGGAACGGCTGGCGCTGCTCGCCGTACTCGTCGGTCTGCTTCTCGCCGGTGGGGCCGTGGTGGTGCTGAGCCGCACCGTCGCCGACCGGTACGCGGCGGCCGTACCCACCGCGAATTTGTTCGGCGACGTCGGCGTCGGTGCCGGTGTGGACACCGGCCCGGACGACCGGCTCACCGGCCCGGTCAACCTCTTGGTGGCCGGCATCGACCGGCCGACCGACCAGCCGGAGAAGGTGCCCCGGGCCGACACCGTGCTCCTGGTGCACGTGCCGAGTGGGTTGTCCCGGGCGTACCTGATCTCGTTGCCCCGGGACCTGCTGGTGGACGTCCCGGCGTTCGGTGTCAGCGGCCACCCGGGCGGCGTCGACCGGATCAACTCCGCGATGGCGTTCGGCAGCAGGGTGCCCGGTGCCGAGCACCCGGACCCGGTGACCGGCTTCCAACTGCTCGCGGCGACGGTCTCGGCCCGCACCGGGATCGACCGGTTCGACGCCGGTGTGATCGTCAACTTCGCCGGCCTGGAACGCCTGGTCGACGCGGTCGGCGGGGTACGGATGACCATCGACGCCGATGTGCGCTCGGCGCACCGCCAACCGGACGGCCGGCCGCGGCCGGGCAATCCCGACGGCCCCGGGTACGTCGGTCCGCAGGCCGAGTACAAGCAGGGGGAGCAGCGGCTCAACGGCTGGCAGGCGCTGGACTACGTCCGGCAGCGGGAGAGCCTGCCGGACGGCGACTACGGCCGGCAGCGGCACCAACGGCAACTCGTCCGGGCGTTGGCCGAGCAGGTGATCACCCGGGATCTGATCACCGAGCCGGGCCGGCTGACCGCGGTGCTGGAGGCCGCTGGCGAGGCGGTGGTGGTCGGCACCCGGGGCCGGTCGCTGGTCGACTTCGCGTTGGCGCTGCGCCGACTGCGTGCCGACGACATCGTCATGCTGGGCCTGCCGGGCGTTGCCGTCACCGACCCGGGCGGCGGGTACCAGGGGGAGCGGTTCACCGACGACGCCGACGAATGCCTCGCCGCGTTGCGGGCCGGCACTCTCGACCAGTTCGTGTTGACCCGTCCTGAACTGGTCAATCGCGAAAAGTAACGGGTGGCCCGGCGGGCACCCGGCTGGGAGTCCGCGCATCGCCCCGATTAAACTCGGGTGGTCCTCGCCATCAAAGGAGTCCGCGTTGGCCAAGCAACTGCACGTCGAACTCGTCGCCGTCGAGGAGATGGTCTGGTCCGGTGAGGCAGAGATGGTGATCGCCCGCACCACCGAGGGTGAGCTCGGCGTACTGCCCGGCCACGCGCCGATGCTCGGCCAGCTCGCCGAGCCCGGCCAGGTACGGATCACGCTGCCGGGGCGGGAGCAGCTCGCCTACGACGTCGCCGGCGGGTTCCTCTCGGTGACCACCAACGGAGTGACGATTCTCGCGGAGGAAGCCACTCCGGCCGCCCCCGCCACCGCATCCGGACACTGAGCGGGCTGCGTCGATGTCGACCATCCAATGGTTCGGGATCGGCGTACTGATCCTGCTCGCCGCGATCCTGGTGCTGTTCGTCCGGCGGGCGCTGGTCGTCCGGGTGCGCGGCACCATCAAGTTGAGCTTCCGGGTCTCCACCATGGTCGACGGCCGTGGCTGGTCGTCCGGATTCGGCCGGTTCGCCGGTGATGAGCTGCGTTGGTACCGGATGTTCAGTTTCGCGCTGCGACCCAAACGTGTGCTGTCCCGGCACGGCCTGGCCGTGGAGAGCCGGCGCAGCCCGCGTGGGCAGGAGCGGCTCGCGTTGCCGCACGACTGGGTGATCCTGCGGTGCACCAGCCACCACGCGCCGGTCGAGATCGCCATGGCGGAGTCGACGGTCACCGGCTTCAGCTCCTGGCTCGAGGCCAGCCTGCCGGGCGGGAGCTCGCGCAGCCTCGCCGCCTGACATCCAAAGGAGTATCCGGCTCTACCCGTCGGCGACGACTTCCACCTCGTAGCCGTACCGGTCGGCCAGGTACCCGGCGTAGGTGTCCGGCCCGCCCGCGTACGGATGCCGGTCGGCGAACAGCAGTGACCACCCGTGAGCCGGCGCCGCCGCGACCAACTCGTCCACCCGCTGTCTCGGCCCGGCGTGGAACGCGACGTGGTTCAGCCCCGGCGCGCACCGGTCGTGTCGCCGGTTGCTGAGCGTCGGGGACTCCTCCAACACCAGATACGTCGCGCCGTACCGCCAGGATCGGCCGGCCGGCCAGCGCTGGTACGGCTGCCAGCCAAGTTCACCCAGCAGCCAGGACCAGCCCGGTTCAGCCCCGGACAGATCGGGTATCCAGAGCTCTACGTGGTGCAGCCCGGCCATCTGCTGATCCGCGATCTTGTCGGAATCAGCGTCCGCCGCCCGGTTTCCACAGCACGTCGCCGTCCGGGTTTGCGGTTCTGGACAAGATGAACAGCAGATCCGAGAGACGATTGAGATACTTTGCCGGAAGAGCACTAGTTCGTTCCGGTTCGTGGGTTATCAGCGCCCATGCCGAACGCTCGGCCCGCCGGGCGACGGTACGGGCCACGTGCAGCAGCGCGGCACCGGGGGTACCGCCTGGCAGGACGAAGGAGTCAAGCTTGGCCAGCCGTGAGTTGTGCTCGTCGCACCACCCCTCCAGCCGGGTGACGTACGCCTCGGTTACCCGCAGCGGCGGGTACGCCGGCTCCGGCTCGACCGGGGTGGCCAGGTCGGCGCCGACATCGAACAGGTCGTTCTGGATCTGCCCGAGCATTCCGCGCAGCGTTTCGTCGAGATCGCCGAGGGCGACGGCGGCACCGAGCGCGGCATTGCACTCGTCGACGTCGGCGTACGCGCAGATGCGCAGGTCGGTCTTGGCGACCTGTTCGTTGTTGCTCAACCTGGTCGTGCCGGTGTCCCCGGCCTTGGTGTAGATGCGGGTGAGGTGGACGGCCATGAGCGACAGGGTACGGATTCTCAGCCGCGCCGGCAGCGCCACCGTCGAGCCAGCTCTGCCGCCGGCCGCGTCCGGAGACGTCATCCGGGTCGGCGGCGGTAGTCGGCTCGCCGGGACGGTGCCGGTAGAGGGCGCGAAGAACTCGGCGTTGAAACTGATGGCGGCGGCGTTGCTGGCACCGGGCCGGACGGTGATCGGCAACGTGCCGCGGATCACCGACATCGCCATCATGGCCGACGTGCTGCGCGGACTCGGCTGCGAAGTCACCATGAGCGGGTCCGACCCGCTGTCGGTTGCCGGACCGTCGTTGGTCGCCGGCTCGCGGTCGGCTGCCGGCTCGCCGCGCGCCGACACCGTGGTCATCGACGTGCCGCCGGCACCCAGCTGTCAGCCCGACGTCGATCTGGTCCGCCGGCTGCGGGCGTCGATCTGCGTACTCGGTCCGCTGCTGGCCCGGTGCGGACGCGTCACCGTCGCCCAACCGGGCGGCGACGCGATCGGCTCGCGCGGGCTCGACATGCACGTGGCCGGCCTGGCCCGGATGGGTGCCGAGATCTCCGCCGCCGACGGACTGGTCGTCGCCTCGGCCGCGCGGGGCCTGCACGGAGCGACGATCTGGCTGGACTTCCCGAGCGTCGGCGCCACCGAGAACCTGGTGATGGCGGCGGTGCTGGCCGACGGGATCACCGAGATCGACAACGCGGCCCGCGAGCCGGAGATCGTCGACATCTGCGCGATGCTCACCGAGATGGGCGCCCAGATTGACGGCGCCGGCACCGCCACCCTGCGGATCGAGGGCGTGCCGGAGCTGCGGCCGGTCCGCCACTGCACCATCGGCGACCGGATCGTCGCCGGCACCTGGGCGTTCGCCGCCGCGATGACCCGCGGCGACGTCACGGTACGCGGCGTCGACCCGTCGTTCCTGGCTGTCGCCCTCGACAAGGTGGCGGCCTCCGGGGCCACCGTCGACACCACCGGCGACGGTTTCCGGGTACGGATGGAACGTCGGCCGAGGGCGGTGGACGTGGTCACCCTGCCGTTCCCCGGCTTCGCCACCGACCTGCTGCCGATGGCGATCGGCCTGGCCTCGGTCAGCGAGGGCGCGTCACTGGTCACCGAGAACATCTTCGACGGCCGGTTCCAGTTCGTCGACGAACTGCTGCGGCTGGGCGCGGACATCAGGACCGACGGCCATCACGCGGTGGTACGTGGCCGGGAACGGCTGGTCGGCGGCCGGGTCCGGGCGACCGACATCCGGGCCGGAGCCGGGCTGGTGATCGCCGGGCTCTGCGCCGAAGGGGTCACCGAGATCGCCGACGTGCACCACATCGACCGGGGCTACCCGAACTACGTGGCCGACCTGTGCTCGCTCGGCGTCCAGGTGCAGCGGCTGTCCGGGGCACCGGCCGGCTGACTGCTGGGTGTGCCGTACGGCCAGCGGCCGACCGCCCCTACCGGGTTAGCGATCGTTCAGGTGCGCCGGATAAGCTGCCAGCTGGCACATCCGGTCGAGGCGCGTGGACGAGGAGATGCAGAGATGGCAGGTCAGCTGGCAGTGATCGGCGCGGGGTTGATGGGCTCGGGCATCGCCCAGGTTGCCGCCCAGGCGGGCTGGCAGGTCATCCTGCGCGACCTGGACGACGCGGCGACCTCCCGGGGCGTCGCCGGCATCCGCCGGTCGCTGGACAAGTTCGCTGGCAAGGGCGCGATCAGCGCCGACGATGTCGAGTCGACGATGGGCCGGATCACCACCACTACCGAGCTGGAGGCAGCGGCCGACGCTGATGTCGTCGTCGAGGCCGTCTTCGAGCGCATCGAGATCAAGCACGAGGTGTTCCGGGCACTCGACAAGATCTGCAAGGCGGACGCCGTGCTGGCCACCAACACGTCGGCGATCCCGGTGACCCAGATCGCCGCAGTCACCGAACGCCCCGAATCGGTGGTCGGTACCCACTTCTTCTCCCCGGTGCCGATGATGAAGCTGTGCGAGCTGGTCCGCGGCTACAAGACCTCGGATGCGACCCTGGCCACCGCGAAGGCGTTCGCCGAGGAGATCGGCAAGACCTGCGTAGTGGTCAACCGGGACATCGCCGGCTTCGTCACCACCCGGCTGATCGCCGCGCTGGTCGTCGAGGCGGTCAAGCTCGTCGAGTCCGGTGTGGTCTCCGCCGAGGATCTCGACACCGCCTGCAAGCTCGGCTTCGGTCACGCGATGGGGCCGCTGGCCACCACCGACCTGACCGGGGCGGACGTGCTGCTGCACGCGGCGAAGAACATCTACGCCGACACCGCGGACGAGAAGTTCTTCCCGCCGGAGCTGCTGCAGCGCATGGTCACCGCGGGCGACCTGGGCAGGAAGACCGGCCAGGGCTTCTACAGCCACTGACATCGCCACCGGACCGAGGTTCGTGACGAGAAGAGTAGTCATCATGTCGCTCTCTGACCTAGAGACCCTCGACCTGTTGTCCACGCCCAGCGCGCTGGAGGAGATCCGGCGTGCCGAGGCAGACCTCGCCGCCGGCCACGGCATCGACGCGGACGAACTGCTGTGCCAGCTTGCTGCCCGCGCGGAGCGCGAACAGCAGCGAGCGACGAGGCATACCGACTTTCCGTAGTGCACGCTGCCCGGCGAGCCCTGACAGAGGGGCTGCCTGTCGGCTCGCCACTGGCCGTTGCGGCGGCCGTCGACGAGTTCCTCACCGGCCTGCTGCTGGAGCGGCCTCATCCGGTCGGCAAGCCGTTGACCCGCGAGCTGACCGGTGTCGGCCGGTCGGTTCGAGGCGGCCGGCGGTGAAGGTGTAGTGCGCGTACGGGCCGTGCCGGTCACCGCAGGCCCGCAACCGGCGCCGCTGATGTTCCGCCGACAGGAGCCGGTCTGCCGGGTGCGGGTACCAGATCGCCACGCCGTCGCAGTGCCCGACCACGTCGACGATGCCGTGCCGGACGGCGTACTCCAGCTCGGCGGCGAAGAACCGGTGCATCGTCAGGTACCGCAACGCGTGGTCGTTGATCAGCCAGGACACCACCGGGTCCAGTACGCACGCCTGTGCCAACAACTCGGCCAGGGGTTCGACGTCGGCGGCCGTGGCGGCCCGTACGGTCAGCGCCGGACCGCCACTGCTGCCGACGACTGGCGTCGACCCGGTCACCGGCGTGCGCCGCCCTGGTAGACGCCGTGCCGAGTGGGCGTTGCGTGCGTGGACTGCCAGCGGCGCAGCGCGTCCTTGATCCGGTCGTTCTGCTCCCAGGTGCGTTCGAGTTCGGCGTACACGATGCCAAGATCGTGAGCGACGCGGTCGAGGAACGCGGCGACCTCGCCGGGGTCGAGGCCGCGGCCGCCGCCGCGCCGGGGGACCGTCGGGAAGCGGTGGCTGCGGACCTGCCAGGGCCGGACCGGTCGGTACGCCGACCCGCGCTGATTGTGGCCGGCCGGGGTGCCGGGTGCCCGGTAGACGCCGGTGGCGCTGCCGGCGGGCCAGCTGGCCGGTGGTGTGGCGGCCATGGTGCGTCGTTGCCGGCGGACCTGCCACCGTCGCCACAGTTCACGCATCTCGTCTTCCTTCCCATTGCTCGCTGCTGCCGCTGGTGTTGCTGCTGGTTCCGCTCATCCGGGTGTCGTTGGTGGGTGGACGGGGGTGGCCCTGCCGCTTGCCGATGCCGGCAGGCCACCCCACCCCGATCGCCGCAGCCCTCCTTGGCGGTACGGCGACCAGAGCGAACCTTGGTGGCCGGGACGCCCAACGGCGTGACTCGCTGACCGGCCCGGACCGTTGTCACTCACCTGCTCATCTCTGTTCCCAACAGCCTCACTTATCACTTCGACAGTGTCAAGTCGGTAAGTGCTGAAGTAGTAACACCTTGCCGACCTACGTTCAGGTTGTGAAGCTCGTCGCCCTGGCAGACATCGCCACGATGCTCGGCGGCGTGTCGAGGACGAGGGCCGTGGAGATCGTTCGCCGGCCGGGCTTCCCCGAGCCGATCGACGTGGTGGGCAACGGCCGGATGCGCATTTGGAGCCGCGACGAGGTGGCGGCCTGGATCGCGGCCAACCGGCCGAGCCAACGCGAGGACTGACCTCGCCGGGGTCGAGGCCGCGGCCGCCGCCGGCGCCGCAGTTCACGCATCTCCTCTTCCTCCCCATTGCTTGCTGCTGCCGCTGGTGCTGCTGCGGTACGGCGACCAGGGCGAACCTTCGGGGCCGGGACGCCCAACGGCGTGACTCGCTGACCGCCCCGACCGGAGGTGACCGCCCCAAGAGCCATCCGGGAGCGTTCGCCATCAACCTACAATCGCCACCGGTTGTAGGCCAACGAGCAACGTGCAACTGGTTAAGGTTGGAGGTAGAAGCGTGATCAAATGGGCATGCCATCCGGGGAGTGTGTATGCCCAAGCAGCAGTACCAAGTTCTTGCCGACGAGCTACGAGCGAAGATTGAGTCTGGCGAGTGGCCACCGGGCACAAAGCTGCCCAGCCGCTCACAGCTCTGCCGCGAGTACGACGTCTCGGACACCGTCGTCGGCAAGGCGATGATGATCCTCCGTGCCACCGGGCTGACCGAGACCCTCGAAGGAGTCGGCGTGTTCGTGGCCGAACCAAAGTGACTGCGTGTCGGCGTTGGGCGGACAGGGGTGGCTCGGGCGGCCGTAGTTCATGATCAGGTGAGGCCTACGCACGCTAAAAAGCGAAAATAACGTGCGTAGGCCTCACCTCGATAGCGTTCGGCAGGGCGCGGATGATCATCCGCGTCAGCCGGCGGTGTGTCGGTGGCCAGTTCGGTCTTCGCTGGTGGCCAGTTGGCGGGGATATTTCTGGCCGTGGATGACTATGACTACTCAGAGCCGCCCCTGCCCGTGCACCGGCCGCCGCGCTATAACGACGTGGTGGAAACAAAGCCGACCCTTGTCGTCATCAGCGGACCACCAGGGGCCGGCAAGACGACGCTTGCCCACCTGCTCGCCCGGCGGATCGGCTGCCCGGCGATCTGCCGCGACGAGATCAAGGAGGGCATGGTCCACACTGCCGGCGGCATCATCGCCGCACCGAGCAACGAGCTGACCCTTCGGACCCTGCCCACCTTCTTCAACGTGCTGCGACTGCTGCTGACCGCTGGGGTCACCACGGTCGCCGAGGCGGCTTTCCAGGACCGCCTGTGGCGCCCCGGCCTGCAGCCATTGATCGGAATCGCCGACATCCGGGTGGTGCACTGCCGGGTCGCCGCGCAGACGGCCTTCGGCCGCGTCCAGCGACGGCAGAACGAGAACGCAACCCGGCGCGCCCACGCCGATACGTCCCTCGGTGACCATCAGACCTTAGCCGTCGGCCACCACGGCTTCCAGCCCGTTCGACTCGACGTACCCGAGATCGAAGTGGACGCCAGCGACGGCTACCGTCCTGGGCTCGACGAGATCGTCGCTTTCGTAAACGCCGGACGGTGAGCCGACCGGTCGACACCTTGCATTGTGGTCCTCGACCACGGCCAGGTGTCGGCGGTCGTGCCACCTCGCCGGGTTGGGGTGCCGGTTGAGCGTGATGCCGCAGGTACATCAAGATGCACCTGCGGCATCACGTCTTCGGCGCGCACCTTGGTGCCCCTGGCAGTCAGCCGTCGCGTTTGGTGGTCCAGCGGAACGTGGTCAGGCAGAGCACCAGGCCGATGACGCACCAGATGGCCAGCACCAGCGCGACCATGCCCAGCTCGAACGAGCCGCCCGGCTCCTGGGTGCCGAAGGACTCCGGCAGGAAGACCGAGCGCAGCCCCTGGCACATCCACTTGAGCGGGAAGAGCGCGGCGATCTGCTGCATCCAGCCGGGCAGCGAGGTGAAGACGAAGAAGACGCCGGAGGTGAACTGCAGCACCAGAGACACCGGGGTGGCCACTGCCGAGGCGCTGCGACCGCTGCGCGCCAGCGACGAGAACGCGATGCCGCACAGCGTGCAGGCGGTGATGCCGAGCACCGACACCCAGCCCAGGGTGAACCACTTGACCGCCGTGTCCGGAAGTTGCAGGTCGAACAGCAGGGTCGCCACGGCCAGCAGGAGCACCGTTTCGGCGAACCCGATCACCGCGACCATGGTGACCTTGCCGGCGAAGTAGACCCATTTCGGCATCGGGGTGCCGCGCAGCCGCTTGAGTACACCCCGGTCCCGCTCGATCGGGATCTGGATGGCCAGGCTCTGGAACCCGACGGTCATCAGCCCGGTGGCGATCATGCCGGTGATGAAGTACTGGGTGAACCGGACACCGTCGGTGATCTCGCCGGTGAAGATCGACGCGAAGATCAGGATCATGATGACCGGGAAGGCCATCGTGAACACGACCGACTCGCGGCTGCGCATGAACTGCCGGATCTCCAACCGGCCCTGACGCAGCCCGAGCCGCGCCGGCCCGATCCGAGGCACGGACGACGAGGTGCCGGGGGTGCCGGCCGTCGGCGAGGTCACAGCGCCGGCGGTGCCGCCGGTGGTCGCGTTCACTTGTGTCCAATCATCCGCAGGTAGACGTCTTCCAGGGTGGGCCGGGTGACGGTCAGGCCGGGCACCTCGCCGTCGAAGCGCGCGGCCAGCTCGGCGACCAGCTTCGTCGGCGTCGCGCTCTCCTCGCGGTGCGCCGTTCCGTCGGCGGTACGCCAGGCGACGGTGGCCAGGGCGTCCCGCCGACCACCCAGCTCGGCCGGGGGTGCCACCTCGACGAGCCGGCCGGCGGCGATCACCCCGACCCGGTCGGCGAGGGCTTCGGCCTCGTCCAGGTAGTGGGTGGTCAGCAGGATGGTGGTGCCGGCACCGGCGAGTGACCGGATCAGCTCCCAGAACTCACGGCGGGCCTCCGGGTCGAAGCCGGTGGTCGGCTCGTCGAGGAAGAGCAGCTCCGGTCGGCCGACGATGCCGAGCGCCACGTCGAGGCGACGCTTCTGCCCGCCGGACAGGGTGTGGGTGCGGGCGCGGGCCTTGCCGGCCAGGCCGACCCGGTCGATCACCGCCGCCGGGTCGTCCGGTGTCGGGTAGAAGGCGGCGAAGTGGCCGACCACCTCGGCGACGGTCAACTCGTCGAACTCGCCGGTGCCCTGCAGCACGATGCCGATCCGGGAGCGCCACTGCGGCGTACCAGGGTCGGGGTCGACGCCGAGCACCCGGACCTCGCCGGCGTCGCGGCGGCGGTAGCCCTCCAGGATCTCGACGGTGGTGGTCTTGCCAGCGCCGTTCGGGCCGAGCAGAGCGAACACCTCGCCGCGCCGCACGGTCAGGTCGACCCCGTCCACCGCCGGTGTCCCGGCGTACATCTTGCGCAGCCCGCGTACCTCGATGGCCGGCGCGTCCGCCGCCTTGTCGCTCATGGCGTCAACTATCGCCCCTGCCGTGCGGGGGAAGGCGTCCGGGTGTCGTGGTGGTGACGGACACCGCTGGCGGGCTGGACCGGGCTGGTTCGCCGGTGCTACGGTTCATTACACGAGTAATGAACCAGTGAACCAGAGGTGCTCCCGTGTTCGATGATCGAAGTCCGATCTATCAGCAGATAGCCGACAAGATCAAAAACGACATCCTGAGCGGGGCGCTGCAGGAGGGCGAGCAGGTCATGTCCACCAACCAGTACGCCAGCTACTACCGGATCAACCCCGCCACCGCCGCCAAGGGCTTCCACCAGCTGATCGACGAGGGCGTGCTGTTCAAGAAGCGCGGGATCGGCATGTTCGTCAGCCCCAACGCCCGCGAGACGCTGCGCGGCCAGCGCCGCGACCGGTTCTTCACCGAGGTCGTCGACCCGATGGTCACCGAGGCCCGGATCATCGGCATCCCGTTGGCCGAGGTCGTCGCCCGTATTCAACATGCAGCAGAAGGGGAACACCAGTGACCGGCCTGGGGATCGAGACCCGCAATCTCACCGTCCGCTACGGCGACACGCTTGCCGTCGACTCGCTCGACCTCACTCTCGCCCCGGGCAAGATCTACGGACTGCTCGGCCGCAACGGCTCCGGCAAGACCAGCCTGCTCGCCGTACTGGCCGCTTTCCGGGCCGCCACCAGCGGCTCGGTGCGCATCGGCGGCGCCGATCCGTTCGAGAACGCGGCGATCATGTCGCAGATCGCCTTCGTCCGGGACAAGGTCGATGCCCAGGACACCGATCGGGTCGGCTGCATCCTGGACCTCGCCGCGACGCTGCGTCCGAACTGGGACTCCGACTACGCCGCCCGCCTGGTCGAGCGGTTCGACCTGCCGATGCGTAAGCGGCTCAACGGGCTGAGCCGGGGCATGAAGTCGGCGCTCAGCGTCACCCTCGGGCTGGCCGCCCGGGCGCCGCTGACCATCTTCGACGAGGCCTACCTCGGCCTCGACGCGCCCAGCCGGTACGCCTTCTATGCGGAAGTGCTCAACGACTACCTCGCCCACCCGCGCACCATTGTGCTCTCCACGCACCTGATCGAGGAGGTCGGGTCGCTGTTCGAGGAGGTGGTGGTGCTGCACCGGGGCCGGCTGGTCGCCCACGAGGAGACCGAGACGCTGCGGGCCCGGGGGACCGCGGTGACCGGCCCGGCCGCCGCCGTCGACGCGTTCGTCACCGGACGCACCGTGCTCGGCAGCCAGCAGCTCGGCGGCACCCGGTCCACCACAGTTTTCGGTGCCATCGACGACGGCGACCGGGCCGCCGCCCGCGCCGCCGGCCTGGAGCTCGGCCCGATCGGGCTGCAGGACCTGTTCGTACACCTCACGGCGGACACAGCGGACAACAAGGAGATGCGGCGATGAACGCCATCACCTGCAGAATCACCCGTACCTTGCTGCGCCGGTCGCTGCCGCTGGCCGGGTGGTACTGGACGATCATCTACCTGGTCTGGGCCGTGGTCATCGGCCTGATCGCCCGGTTCGGCACGGTCGAGACGAGCATGTGGCAGAGCATGGGGCTGCAGGCACCGCGCTGGTTCACCTTCGTCTTCGGCATCATCGCCGTCGGCACCTACCTGCCGATGTTCGTCGCCCACGGGGTCACCCGGCGGGACGCGCTGATCGGCTCCTGGGGCTTCCTCGTGCCGTACGCCCTCGGCTTCTCCACCCTGACGACGCTCGGCTTCGGCCTCGAATACCTGACCCTCGACGTCTTCGGTCTGCTCGACGGGCTCACCGAGCCGTACCTGGTCGGTTCGGTAGGCGACGCCGCCGCGATCTGGCTGGAGTACAGCCTGGTCAACCTGGGCTACATGGCGGCCGGGGTACTGACCGCGATCGTCTACCACCTGCTCGATCCCTGGTGGGGGACATTGCTGCTGCCAGTGGTGCTGCTGCCGGCGTTCGTCGTCGAGATCGGCTTCCGTACCGAATGGACCGGGTTCGGCCTCGCCCGGATGCTCGGCCTTGACGACGAGGCACACGCTGGCACCGGAACGGCGATCGCGCTGCTGACCCTGCTGGTCGCCGGTGCCGTCACCTGGCTGCTGGTTCGCCGGCTGCCACTGAAGAAGATCTCCGGCTGAGGAGAGCTGAGGAGCGACGCCATGTCCGTCATCGAGATCGAGCATCTGCACAAGCGGTACGGCGACCTGGTCGCAGTGGACGACGTGTCGTTCACCGTCGATGAGGGGGAGATCTTCGGGATCCTCGGCCGTAACGGTGCCGGCAAGACCACCACTGTGGAGTGCGCGCTCGGGCTGCGCCGGCCGGACCGGGGCACCGTACGGGTGCTCGGCCTGGACCCGCGGCGCGATGGCGCGCGGCTGCGCCAGCAACTCGGCGCGCAGCTGCAGGAGAGCCAGCTGCCGGAGCGGATCAAGGTGTGGGAGGCACTGGAGCTCTACAGCTCCTACTACCGCCAGCCGGCCGACTGGCGGGAACTGCTCGACCTGCTCGGCCTGTCCGCCCGGCACGACGCCCGCTTCGGCCAGCTCTCCGGCGGGCAGAAGCAGCGCCTGTCCGTCGCCCTGGCCCTGGTCGGCGACCCGAAGGTGGCGTTCCTCGACGAACTGACCACCGGGCTGGACCCGGCGGCCCGCCGGGACACCTGGGGACTTGTCGAATCGGTCCGCAACCGGGGCGTCACCCTGGTGCTGGTCACGCATCTGATGGAGGAGGCGGAGCGGCTCTGCGACCGGGTCGCGGTGATCGACGCCGGCCGGGTGGTCGCCCTCGACACCCCGGCCGGGCTGGCCGCCAGCGTCGACAGCGGGCAGCTGATCCGGTTCGTCCCGGACCGGCCGCTCGACCTCGCCCTGCTGACCGAGCTGCCGCAGGTCACCGCCGCGACCCTCGACGGTCGTGAGGTCGTCGTCGACGGCGGTGCGGAGCTGTTCTTCGCCGTCGCGGCGGCGCTGTCCCGGCACGGCGTCACGCCGCGCGAGCTGCGCCTGCAGCAGGCCACATCGGACGAAGCCTTTCTCACCCTCACCGGAGGCGACCGATGACCGCGCTGCGCCGGCTCACCGTGATGGAGGCCAAACTGTTCCTGCGGGACCCGGCGATGATCGTGATGGCGCTGGCCTTCCCGATGCTGCTGATCGTCGTCCTGGGTGTGGCGATGCCGGGCTTCCGTACCCCCGTTGCGGAGCTCGCCGGCCTGCGTCCGATCGACATCTACCTGCCGGTGGTGGTCGCGCTGGCGGTCGCCGGCGTCGCGATCAACTCCCTGCCGACGACCATGGCTGGGTACCGGGAACGCGGGGTGCTGCGCCGGATGGCCACCACCCCGGTACGCCCGGCGAAGCTGCTCGGCGCCCAGCTGCTGGTCTCGGTGGCCGCCACGACGCTCGCGGTCGGTCTGG
Source organism: Micromonospora sp. LOL_013 (assembly GCF_048060315.1). NCBI lineage: Bacteria > Bacillati > Actinomycetota > Actinomycetes > Micromonosporales > Micromonosporaceae > Micromonospora > Micromonospora sp. LOL_013. The sequence goes on along the minus strand of NZ_JBHMIQ010000006.1, from coordinate 87,409 downwards.
CCGTCGCCGCAGCGGCGGTCGCGTTCCAGGTGCCGCTGCCCGAGCACCCGGTGAGCTTCCTCGGCGTGTTCCTGCTCGGCGGGGCGGCCACCTTCACGGTCGGGTTGCTGATCGCGGCGCTGGCGTCGACCGGACGGGCGGCGAACGGCATCGGCATGCTGGTCTACTTCCCGATGCTGTTCTTCGCCGGGGTGTGGACCCCTGGGCCGATGATGCCCGAGACGATCCGCCGGCTGAGCGACCTCACCCCGCTCGGCGCGCTGAGTCAGGCCTTGCAGGCCAGCTGGGCCGGGCATGCGGTCCGTCCGCTGCACCTGCTGGTGATGGTCGGCTACCTGGCGGTGGTCGGTGCCCTGGCGGCCCGCTTGTTCCGCTGGCGGTGATGCGATGCGATGCGCGGCGCGGGGTGTCCGGTCAGACCCGGTATCCGGCGGCCCGGGCCGCCCGCCGCTCCCGGCGGCGCTGCCGGGCCCGGCGGATCAGCAGCGGCCCGCCGATCAGCAGCGCCACCAGGAAGACCAGCACCAGGACGGGCAGCAGGATCGCGACGACCGACATCACCACGCTGGTCGCGTCCTCGGCAGTGCTCGCTACCGGCGCGCCGATCCCGGCGGTGGCGGTGTTGATCACCGGTCGGGCGGTCGCCTTGAGTAGATGTATGCCGAGCGCGATCAGCACACCGACCAGCACCGGAACCCACTGGTCCGAGGAGAAGAACTCCCCGGGGTCGCTGACCGTCACTGTTTCCGACGCCGACCCCGCGCCGAACGCCAGCCCGCCGGCGGTCGGCCGGACGACCGTCTGCACCACGTCGTTGACGTGGTCGACGACCGGCACCTTGTCGGCGACGACCTCGACAACCAGCAGGACGGCGAGGATGCCCAGCACCCATTCGTCGGACATCCACTGCCAGCCGTCCGGCACCGTGATCAGGCTGGTGTAGCGGGCGAGAACGCCGACGGTCAGCAGCGGGATGTAGGCGTTGAGCCCTGCGGATGCGGCCAGCCCGGTCCCGGTCAGCAGTTCGAACACGTCACCAGGATCGCACCGCCGCGCCAGCCCTGCGCGGTACGCGGGCACCGCTGGCGCTACCCTCGTCGGGTGCGGCTGGTGATTGCTCGATGCTCGGTGGACTACGTCGGTCGGCTCTCGGCACATCTGCCGCCGGCCACCCGGCTGTTGATGGTCAAAGCGGACGGATCGGTCTCGATTCACGCCGACGACCGGGCGTACAAGCCGCTGAACTGGATGAGCCCGCCATGCCGGCTGGAGGAGACGCCGGGTATGTGGCGGGTGGTCAACAAGACCGGCGAGGAACTGCGGATCACCCTGGAGGAAATTCTTCAGGAGTTGTCGTACGACCTGGGTGTCGACCCTGGCCTGCGCAAGGACGGGGTGGAGGCGCATCTCCAGGAACTGCTCGCCGCCAACCCGACCACCTTCGGTGACGATTTCACCCTGGTGCGGCGGGAGTACATGACCGCGATCGGCCCGGTGGACCTGCTCTGTCGCGACGGTGCGGCGAGCGTCGCGGTCGAGGTGAAGCGGCGGGGCGAAATTGACGGTGTCGAGCAGCTGACCCGCTACCTCGAACTGCTCAACCGGGATCCGCTGCTGGCGCCGGTGACCGGCATCTTCGCCGCGCAGGAGATCAAACCGCAGGCCCGGGTGCTTGCCGAGGACCGTGGTATCCGGTGCGTGGTGGTCGACTACGACAAGCTGCGCGGCATCGAACGGGACGAACTCACCCTCTTCTGAGCGGCATCGATCTTTGACCAGCTCCCACGCACCGATTTTGGAGTCCGCCGATGGGTGTGCGCAACCAGCAACGTCGAGCCGCGAAGAAGAAGGCCAGGGAGCAGCGGCAACGCCAACGGGCGCAGGCCGCCGGCGCGGCCTACCCCGACGGGTTCGGCTTGTACCGGCCACCGACCGAGGCGCAGCGGGTCGACGAGCTGCTGCGTCGGGCGGCCCGGATGGCGACAGCCGACCGACCGGACGACCTCGACGAGTGCGTGGCCGCGCTGGTCGCAGCCGACGACCGGCTGGTGGACCAGGCGGTGGACGAGGCGTTGCGGCAGGTGGCCGCCGGGCTGTGGGGCCACGGCTGGATGCCGGCCGACGTGCTGCGGGTGACCGGCCGCGAGCTCGGCAAGCGGGCGGTGAGCCTAATCGCCGGGTACGTCGCGGCCCAGCTGCGCGGGTACGCGCCGGCGACGGTCGCCGACCGTTGGCACCGCCAGCTGCGTGATCTCGACCTCGACGTGTGGGGTGCTGCTCCGCCCGACCACCGGCTGACCGCCTGGGCGGCCGGAGCCAAGCTGGACCGGTCCGCTGCCGTGCTGCTCGCGGTGCGGGTGGCCGGGCTGCTGATCGGCCTGCCGAGACTGGAGCTGGTGGCCCCCCTGCCCGGCACGGTCCGCCCCGGCGACGACGGGCCGCAGCGCCAGCGGCCGACCGCTGCGGCCCCGTCCGCGACCGAGGACGTGGACGAGCGGCAGCTCGGCCGAATCCGGGCGTTGCTGGCCAAGGCCGAGTCGACCGAATTCGCGGAGGAGGCCGAAGCGCTGTCGGCCAAGGCCCAGGAGCTGATGACCCGGCACCGCATCGACCACGCGCTGCTCGCCGCGCAGCAGACCGGGGCCGGCGGGCCACAGGCCGACCCGGTGGCCGTACGGATCGGCCTGGAGGCACCGTACGAGCAGGCGAAGGCGTTGCTGCTGCAGCAGGTCGCCGAGGCGAACGGCTGCCGGTCGGTGTGGTCCAACAATCTCGGCTTCGCCACCGTCGTCGGGTTCGCCTCCGACTGCGAGTCGGTTGAGTTGCTGCACACCTCGCTGCTGGTACAGGCCACCGCAGCGATGCTGCGCAACGGCCCGCAGCGTGGCCGGGGCGGGCAGTCGACCACCCGGTCGTTCCGCCAGTCCTTCCTGGAGGCGTACGCGGTGCGGATCGGGCAGCGGTTGCGTACCGCCGCCGACGACGTCGGCCGGGAGGCGGCCGCGCGAACCGGCACCGCGCTGGTGCCGGTGCTGGCGGCCCGCGACGAGCAGGTGGACCGGGCGACCGAGCGGCTCTTCCCGACGGTGACCAGCCGGTCGATCGGCGGCCACAACCGGGCCGGGTGGATCGCCGGCACCACCGCCGCCGACCAGGCCAGCCTCGGCGCCCATCAGCCGATCGCCGGCTGACCCGAGATCAGTCGCGGCCGTACCGCAGTTTGATCACCTTGACGATGCGGGCCACGTCGGTCGCGGTCCGCTCGAAGGTCATCGTCGGCAGCAGCGACGGTGCCCGGCGGCGGGTGATCGCCTTCGGTCGGGAGAACTCCCGCAGTCCGTCTTCACCGTGCACCCGGCCAAAACCCGATTCGCCGGTCCCGCCGAACGGCAGCTCACTGAACCCGACGAAGGTGAGCACCGAGTTGATCGACACCATTCCGCTGCGGATCCGGCGGGCGACGGCGATCCCCCGCCGCTTGCTGAAGACCGCGCCGCCCAGGCCGTACCTGGTGTCGTTGGCCGCCGCGATCGCCTCGTCGATGGTCTCGACCCGGTTGATCGTGACGGTCGGTCCGAAGGTCTCCTCCCGGACGGCGGTACAGTCGGGCGGTACGTCGACCAGCACGGTCGGATGCACGTACGGTGGCTGTACCGCTGCGGCACCGCCGAGCACCGCCCGACCACCGGCGGCCAGCGCGTCCTTGATGTGCCGTCGGACGATGTCGAGCTGTCCGGGCATGGTGATCGGCCCGACCTGGTCATCTGGTCCACTGCCGACGGTCAGCCGGCCGGCCCGGTCCACCACCGCGTCGACGAACGCGTCGTACACCGGGGCCATGGCGTACACCCGCTCGATGCCGATGCAGCTCTGCCCGGCGTTGGTCATCGCACCCCAGACGCAGGCCTCTGCCGCCGCGTCGATGTCGGCGTCGTCGTCGACGATCATCGCGTCCTTGCCGCCGGCCTCGATCACCACCGGGGTGAGCGTCTCGGCGCAGGCGGCCATGACCAGGCGGCCGGTACGCGACGAGCCGGTGAACGACAGCTTGTCCACTCCGGACCGGCACAACGCATCTCCGACGTCGCCGAGGCCGTGTACCGCCGTCAGAACCGACCTCGCTCCGACCGCCTCGGTAAGGGTGTCAGCCAGCCACTGCCCGGCCGCCGGCGTGTACTCGCTCGGCTTGAACACCACCGTGTTGCCGGCGGCCAGCGCGTACGCTATCGGGCCGATTGGGATGAGGACCGGGTAGTTCCACGGGCCGATCACGCCGACCACGCCGAGTGGCTGGTACTCCAGGTGTCCGGCGAACTCGGCGGTGACCAGCCGGGTACGAGTCCGCCGGACACCCAGCACCCGTTTCGCGTTCTGCGCAGCCCAGTCGATGTGTTCGATGGCGGCGGCTACCTCGACGATCGCCTCCGCCATCGGTTTGCCGCATTCCCGGTTGATCAGGTCGGCGAGTTCGGTGATCCGGGTGGCGAGCAGCGAGCGCCAGCGCAGCAGCTGGCGGCGGCGTTGCGCCTGGCCGATCCCGATCCAGTGGCCGGTGGCGGTCCGGGCTGCGGCCACCGCCGCCGCGACCTGATCGCGGTCGGCGATCGGGACCCGGCCTACGGGCGCTCCGGTCGCCGGGTGGGAGGAGAGAAGATGCTTGCCGTCGATCACCGGTCGGCCTGGGATCCGTACCGCTGTCACCGTGGCCTCCTTCACCAGCCGTGGTTGCTGCGCCGGCCGTGGTTGCTGCGCCGGCCCCGGATCGGGCTGGTCGGCCGCTTCGCAGTATTGTCCGAGGTTAGCCGTGAAGGGTACTCGCGGATAGCGGGACTTCGATTCTTGGCGATGTAATGACAGCCTTGGCCAGCTGGCGCCAGGGCGGGTGTCCGGTTGTCGCGGACCACCGTCGAACCGGTGGCGCGGACCTGACCCGGCCGGCGACCAACACCGGACAACGGACCATGTTCCGATCCGGCGGGAGCTGGCAGGCTGCAACGGGCGGCGCGACGTGCGTCGCTGTCGAGGGGGGAAGGCACTTCACCAGCTGATGTCCGAACACCAGTCGCTGCTACCTCTCCTACAGGTGATAACCGGCCCGACTCCGGGGGCCAGTTACCGGCTGTCGCCCGGGGAACGGATGATCGGTCGGGACGCCGGCCTGGACATCACCATCGACGACATCAAGGTCAGCCGGTGCCACGCGGTGCTAACCGCCGGTGGCGGCCGTACCGTGCTGACCGACCAGGAGTCGACGAACGGCACCTGGGTCAACGACCTGCGCATCCGGCAGCCGACCGAGCTGCGCGACGGCGACCGGATCCGGATTGGCGGCGTGGAACTGCGGTTCTACGACCCAGCCTCGGCGCTCACCGACCCGGTCGGCACCCGGATCCCCCGACCGGCCACGGCGGCGTTGCCCGGCGCGCCGGTGCGGCCGACCACCGGACCGAATTCACCGCTGCACACCGCGCTCGGCGAGCCCACCCAGCCGATGCGCCCCCGACGTCGGCCCAGCACGCTGCTGATGGCCGGGCTGGCCGGGGTCTTCCTGGTCGGCTGGTTGACCTGGCTGGTCGTGGTGCTCTCCTGAACGCCGCCGGTCGTGGTGCTCCTGAACGACGGTGTGGCGGTTCGTGGCAGACTCGCCATGCATCGGGCCGACGCAGGTGACGGACGGAGACCAGGTGGCGCGCGAGTTCAAAACCGTGGGAGTGGTCGGGCTCGGTACGATGGGTGCCGGGATTGTCGAGGTCTTCGCCCGCAACGGCGTCGACGTGGTCGCCGTCGAGGTGGACGGGGCGGCACTGGACAAGGGCCGGGAGAACCTGAGGGCGTCCACCGACCGGGCTGTCGCCCGCGGCAAACTCGACCCGGCGGACCGGGACGCACTGCACGCCCGGGTGACCTTCGCGGTCGGACTCGACGCACTCCGCGACGTCGACCTGGCCGTCGAGGCGGTCCCGGAGCGGCTCGACCTCAAGCGACACCTGCTGGCCGAACTCGACCGGGTATGCCCACCGGGGGCCGTCCTGGCGACCAACACCTCGTCGTTGAGCGTCACTGAGATCGCTGTCGCCACCGAGCGTCCCGGCCAGGTAGTCGGGCTGCACTTTTTCAACCCGGCACCGGTGATGCGGCTGGTCGAGGTGATCAGCACCGTGGTGACCGAGTCCGAGGTGACCCGCGACGTCCAGGCGCTCTGCGCCCGGCTCGGCAAGGTGGGGGTGAGCGTTGCCGACCGCGCCGGATTCATCGCCAACGCGCTGCTGTTCGGCTACCTCAACCAGGCGATCGGGATGTACGAGACCGGGTACGCCAGCCGGGAGGACATCGACGCGGCCATGCAGCAGGGCCACGGCCTGCCGATGGGCCCGCTGACGCTGCTCGACCTGATCGGTCTGGACACCGCGTACCAGGTGCTGGAGACGCTGTACCAGCGTGGTGGCCACGACCGCCGGCACGCGGCCGCACCGCTGCTACGGCAGATGGTCACCGCCGGGCTGCTCGGCCGCAAGTCGGGCCGGGGCTTCTACACCTACCAGGCACCGGGCTCGTCGCGGCTCGCCCCGGACGACCTCACCCCGGTGGCCGCCGCCGAGGCCGGTCACCCGGCACCGCGTACGGTCGGGGTGATCGGGTCCGGCACGGTCGCGACCGACGTCGCCGAGGTCCTCACCGCCGCCGGAGTCGACGTCGTCACGGTCGCCGGCCCCGGTGACCTGGCCGCGCGTGACCTGGCCGCCGTCGATTTGGTGGTGGTGGCCGGCCTGTCGACGGCACCGGTGATCGACGTGGCGATGGCCACCGGCCGGCCAGCCGACGTGGTCGGGCTGCACTTCGTAGGCGGTCCGGCGGCGCAGGCCCGTTTGGTCGAGGTGGTGCGTACCGTCCGGACCTCGCCGACCGCGGTGCGGGCCGCGCACCAACTCTGCGCGGCATTCGGTAGGACCGCGGTGACCTGTGGCGACCGCGCCGGCTTCATCGCCGACGCGTTGCTGTTGCCGTACCTCAACGACGCGGTCCGGATGCTGGAGAGCAACTATTCGACGGCGGACGACATCGACGCGGCGATGAAGCTCGGCTGTGGCTATCCCGCCGGGCCGTTCGAGCTGCTCGACACCGTCGGCCTGGACGTGGCGCTGGCCGTCCAGACCGCCATCCACCGGGAGCTGCCCGAGCCGGGTCTGGCACCCGCCCCGCTGCTGCGCAACCTGGTGACCGCCGGTCGGCTCGGCCGGCGCACCGGTGGCGGGTTCCGCGACCACGCCGGCTGAGCAGGGCGCCGCACCGGCGACGTACCCTTGCGAGCATGAGTCCGCGCCGCAACCGCCCGACCCGCCGGTCCGCCGGTCGCGTCGGCCACGGCGATCCCGGCCAGCCCGAGCCGGTCGACCCGGAGCGGGTGCGTCGGGGCGTCGCCGCCGTGCAGTCGTTCAGCGACGGCGAGTGGATGGTGCGGTCGGTGCCCGGTCCGGCGGCGACCAAGATGTACCGCTGCCCGGGCTGCGTGCAGGAGATCCGGCCGGGCGTGCCGCACGTGGTCGCCTGGCCGGCGGACGGCCGGGGTGATCTGACCGACCGGCGGCACTGGCACTCCGGCTGCTGGCGGGCCCGCGAGCAGCGGCGGCCGGCGGTCGAGCGGTCCCGCTCCGCGCCCCGCTACGGCTGATCCCCGGCGGGCCGACCGGTCAGGGCAGTGCGAGACTGGCCGGGTGAGCGAGCCGATCCGGTCCATGTCGATCCTGCCCGCCGAGCGCCGCGACATCGAGCTGCAGACCGCCGACGGGCTCACCCTCGTCGGTGAGCTGGCGTTGCCAGCCGATCGTCCGCCGGTCGCCACGCTGGTCTGCCTGCATCCGCTGCCGACCCACGGCGGGATGATGGACAGCCACGTGTTCCGCAAGGCCGCCTGGCGGCTGCCGGCGCTGGCCGACGTGGCCGTGCTCCGGTTCAACACCCGGGGCACCAGCAGCGAGCGCGGCACCAGCGGCGGCAGCTTCGACTCGGCCGAGGGGGAGCGGTTCGACGTCGCGGCGGCGATCGAGTACGCCGAGTTCGCCGAGCTGCCCAGGATCTGGCTGCTCGGCTGGTCGTTCGGCACCGACCTGGCGCTGCGCTACGGCTGCGACCCGGCGGTCGAGGGCGCGATCCTGTTGTCGCCGCCGCTGCGCTTCGCCACCGACGCCGACCTGGCTACCTGGTCGGCGTCCGGCAAGCCACTCACCGCGCTGGTCCCGGAGCTGGACGACTACCTGCGGCCGGACGAGGCGACCCGGCGGTTCGCCGTGGTCGGTCAGGCGGAGGTGGTCGGGGTCGCAGGAGCCCGCCATCTCTGGGTCGGCCAGGTGGAGCGGGTGCTCGACGAGGTGGTCCGCCGGGTCGCGCCGCAGGTCACCGTGCCGCTGCCGACCAGCTGGGACGGTCCGATGCAGTACGGCGACGCCAACGCGTACGCCGACCGGACGGTGGCGGCGTTCGCCGATGTCCCGGTCGCCGGACCGCCGCAGCGGCAGGCCGACGAAGGATGACCGCACAGGTGCGGCCGCCGCACGACGTGCCTGCGGGGTGGGTCGGCCGGGGCGGTCAGCCGGCCGGTTCGAGCCGTTCGGTGGTCGGCCGATCCTCCTCGACCGGCGGGTAGCCGGCCGCCCAGTCGCGGCGGGAGCGCCAGACCTCGATCCAGTCGACGCCCCGGGACCGGTCCCGGCCGAGCAGCGTCTTGCCCACCGCCCGTAGGCCGACCCCGGCGACCAGCAGCCGGACAGCGGTCCAGGACCGCAGCGGCGACCAGTGCCGCCGGACGTAGGTGGCCTTGCCGCGCAGGATCCGGATCCGTTGCCCCTCGGAGCTGGACGAGGCGCCGACCAGGTGCACCACCTGAGCGGACGGGGTCAGCACCGGGCGGGCACCCAGCGCCCTGGCCCGGGTGCTGAGGTCGATGTCCTCGCTGTAGAGGAAGTACTGCGGGTCGAAGCCGCCGAGTCGGCCGAACAGCTCCCGCTCAATCAGCAGCATGCAGCCGGACAGCGCCGGCACCTCGCGTACCGACTGGCGGTCGTAACCGGGCAGCGCCTCCGGATCCGCCCAGGCCCGGCCGCGGAACACGGTCGACAGCCCGCTGGCGAAGCCGAAGATGCTCCACACCGTGGGCGTGCCCCAGCAGGAGTAGTTGTCGTCGGTGCCGTCGGGGTGCAGGGTGCGCCCGGTGTACAGGCCGTGACCGGGGTGCCGGTCGGCGAAGGTGACCAGCTCGGTGACCGGATGGCCGACCGGAACGGTGTCCGGGTTGAGACAGAGCAGGTAGCGCCCGGTGCTGACCGCCGCCCCACGGTTGATGCCTCGGCCGAACCCGACGTTCTCCGTCAGCCGTACCAGGCGGACCTGCGGGAACCGGTCGGCGATGGTGTCGGCGGAGCCGTCGGTGGAGGCGTTGTCGACCACCACCACCTCCGCTGTGACGTCCGGGGTCAGGCTCGCGTACAGCTCGGTCAGGCAGCGCACGATCAGCTGGCTCGTGTTGTACGAGACGATGACGACCGAGACGTCGGGGCGGCTCACGGGCGGTTCCCGGAGCCGACCGGGTCGGGACGGTTGGCGTCCTGGCTGTCCTGGCTGTCCCGGGGGGCCGGGATGTGCCGGGTCGGCGGGAGCGCAGACTCGCTGCCGGTGTTCGTGGCCCGGTCGCCGCGCCGCAACCGGGTTCGGACGCTGCCGCCGAGCAACTGCAGCGCGAACGGTACGTCGTGCAGCAGGTAGCGGCGGGAGAGCCGGTGTGGCTCGCGGAGCAGCCGGTGCATCCATTCCAACCCGGTGCGCTGCATCCACCGGGGGGCCCGACGGTGTACCCCGGCGACGAAGCCGATCGCCGCTCCGCAACCCATGAACCAGGTGTTCGGCAGCATCGGCCGGAGCCGGGCGATGAGCCGTTCCTGTTTGGGGAAGCCGAGCCCGACGAAGATCAGGTCCGGTCGGGCGGCGGCCACCTCGGCGCAGATCTGGGTGAGTTGCTCCTCGGACCGGTCGAACCCGAACGGCGGGCTGAGCTTGCCGGCGATGGTGAGCTGGGGGAACTCGCGACGGAGTACGGCGGCGGCCTGCACCGCCGTGCCCGGCTCGCCACCGAGCAGGTAGACCGACCGGCGCTGTTCGCCGAGCGCCCGGGACAGGCTCCAGATCAGGTCGGATCCGGGGACCCGGGCCGGCAGCGGGTCACCGCTGATCCGGCTGGCCCAGATTAGTGGCGCACCGTCTGCGACTACCAGAGTTGATGACTCTATGTGTCTGTGACACTCCTCTTCGCGGCTGGCGCGGCGCAGAATATCCACATTCGGGGTGATGATCTGGCCGCCGGTGCCGGCGTCCAACGCGACGACGACGTGGCGGATGACGTCTTCTTCTCGAACGGGATCAAAAGCGACATTGCTCAGAGTGATCCGATGCCTATTTGCGGTAACGGGGTACTGGTCACGAGGCACAAGCTGCACCGTACTCGGCGTAGTGGTCCACCGGATGGGCCAATCGGTGTCAGCTAGGCGATAGTGAGGTTGCCCATTCGACTGGTTGTCGCATCGTCCGTGAATGGAAGCATCGTGGTTGTGCAGATTACCGTCATCATGCCGGCCTTCAACGAGGAAGAAGGGATCGGCCCAGTCTTGCGTGCAATGACCGAATCGCCGTCCTTCGGGCCGGACGTCGAGATCATCGTGGCCGCCAACGGCTGCACCGACCGGACCGCGGCGGTCGCCCGGTCCTGCGGCGCCCGGGTGCTGGAGATCACCGCGCCGTCGAAAATCGCCGCGCTCAACGCCGCCGACGAGATCGCCGGGGGAGACGTCCGGATCTATCTGGACGCGGACATCGCGGTATCGGTGGAACTTCTACGCGCGCTCGCCGTCGTGATCGCCGAACCCGGCGTGGAGGCGGCGGCGCCGCGACCGGTGATCGACACCTCGGCGAGTACCTGGCCGGTGCGGGCCTACTACGCGATCAATGCGCGGTTGCCGATATTCAGCGGCCGTCTCTTCGGCCGTGGGTTGATCGCGATCTCCGCCGCTGCGCGGGCGAGATTCACCGATTTTCCGGACATTATCGCCGACGACATGTTTCTCGACGCAGTGGTCAGATCCGACGAAAAGCGGGACGTTGACCTGCCCGTACGGGTGGTGGCACCGCGGCGTACGGGTGAGTTGGTCCGGCGAGTGGCCAGATCTCGTGCCGGTAACGCCGAGTTCTGGGAGTTCGTCCGAACGGATCCGCAGGGCGCCGAGTTGGCGCTTGATCCGGTGCCCGGTTCCCGTCCCTGGTCCTGGTTGCGGCGGGTCGTACTCACGGCGCCACATCTTGTTCCGGCAGCGTTCTGTTATGTGGCGATCACCTTTGCTGCAGAGTTGAGGCGGCGTTCTCCTGGATGGAGCGTGCGCTCCGGTTGGGGACGGACCACCGCCGGTTCGCCGACCGGTGATGCCGCTGATCCACTCTCGGCGGTCGACGCCTCCGGATCCGGCCCGACTGGCCGGTAAATGATCTCGATCTGTCGATGTACGAGGTGAGTGAATTTCACCATTCACGTCGGCTGCGAGTGGGCTCAGGGCCGTGCCAGCTTGCCATAAGAGAGCATTAAGTTCCTTGGGAAGGTCCGTGGCCTGGGTTAACGTCAGCCTCGGCCCCGGTCGGTCGGCGTAGTTCGCTGCGTACCGTCGGGACGGGGAGTGCCTGGGGGAGATCCGCCGAACGCAATACCGACAACGGACCATGTCCCGAGAGGTGTACATCTCGTGGTGAGCAAGGATTCTTTTGAGCCGGACGGGGGGCGGGACGAACCGATCCCGGGATCGTCCACGGCCAGTTCGTCCGGTTTACCCGGGTCGCCGCGCGCCCGGCGGGCCGGTCGCCCGTCGCCGCGCCCCACCGCCGAATCCGGCCCGGGCGCGACCGGCCGGCACGCGAGCTCGGTGGGGTCGAGTCGCGGCCGGCGTCGGATGCTGCGTCGCCCCACCGGCCGTCGCGGCCGGCTGGTGATGATCAGCGCGGTGGTGGTCAGCTTCCTCGCCACCGCGACGGTGGTCACCGCCTCGGTCGCTGGGGAGCAGGTCGACGGCTTCACCCTGTTCGCCGAGACGGACGTGTCCCGGGTGCCGGTCGACCCGGACACCCGGCCGGTGGAGCTCGGCGTGCGGTTCACCGCCGACCGCGACGGGGTGGTCACCGCGGTGCGTTTCCTCAAAGCCAAGGGGGACCGCGGTCTACACCGGGTCAACCTGTGGACTGCGGACGGCGAGCGGCTGGCGACCGCCGTACCGAAGCGGGAATCCCGCTCCGGTTGGCAGCATGTCGCGCTGCCCGAGCCGGTCGAGGTCGAGGCGGGCGAGGTGTACATCGCCTCGTACCACACCAGCCGGTACCGGGCCACCCAGCGCTACTTCGAACGACCGGTGTCCGCCGGTCCGCTGCGGGCCGACGGCACCGCTGGCGTCTACGCCTACGGATCGGGTGGTTTCCCTCGCCAGACCTGGAAGGCCAGCAACTACTGGGTCGACCTCGCCTTCGAGCCGACCGGATCGCAACAGCCGGAACCGTCGCCGTCGCCGACGGCCTCCGCTGAGCCGTCGCCGACACCGTCGCCGTCGGCCAGCCCGACCGCTACCCCGTCGGCCAGCCCGTCGGCCTCGCCGACCGACGGTACGCCGGCCGTGCTCGACCTGCCCCGGGTGCCGTGGGAGGGCGGCCCCGCGTACTACGCGAACTTCCCGCAGGCCCGTGCCTCCGGCTGGACCGACCCGTCGTTCTTCCCGATCGGCGTCTGGTACGAGGGTGTGTACACCCAGCAGGACATCGACCGGGACAAGGCGGCCGGCCTCAACACCTACGTCATGCTCACCGACCAGTCGGATGTCGCGTTGATCAGGCGCAACGACATGTACGCCTTTATCCCGCAGCCGTTCAGCGACCGGGGCAACGAGAGCGTCGGCTGGGTGATCGGTGACGAAGCGGATATGTGGGGCGGGCCGGGCAACGGTACGTGGACCGGAAACTACCCCGGCCAGGGTCCGATCTGCGCGTCAAGCCGGGACGGCTGCGGGCTGGACGTGATGAAGAAGGAGTCGGGCACCGTTCCGTCCGGTGACCGTGGGTTGCGCTACGCCAACTACGGCAAGGGCGTGATGTTCTGGCAGTCCGACTCCGACGCCGGCAAGTTCGTCAACGGCTTCAGCTCGGTCGTCTCCAACGACATCTACTGGTACACCGACCCGCACGTCTGCACCGCCGCGGCGGAGGGACCGACGTACGGCGTGAACAAGGACAACTGCCGGCGGGCGGCCAACTACGGGCTGACCATGCAGCGGATGCGTGAACTTGACGCGATGGACGGCAAGCGGCAGCCGGTGTGGGCCTTCGTCGAGGTGGGGCACCCGTTCACTGAGGACTGGGCACCGACCATCACCGGTGCACAAATCGCCGGCGCGGTGATGAACTCGGTGATCAACGAGGCTCGGGGCATCCAGTACTTCAACCACAACTTCGGCGGGCCGTGCCTCTCGCAGCACGTGCTGCGAGAGCAGTGCGGTGACGCGGTCCGCCCGGCCGTGGCCGAGGTGAACAAGCGCATCACCAGTCTGGCACCGGTGCTGAACACCCAGTCCTACGAGTGGGAGTTCAACAACGGGCTGGACACGATGCTCAAGGCCCACGACGGCTCGTTCTACGTCTTCGCGATGCTCGGCAAGGACACCCCGACCGGCGGCCACTCGCTGGCGCTGCCGCCCGGCGTGACCGGTGACACCGCCGAGGTGCTGTTCGAGAACCGTTCGGTGCCGATCAGTGGGGGTGCGATCCGGGACACCTTCGCCGAGGAGTACAGCTACCACATTTACAAGATCACGCCGTAAGGTCCGATTCGATGGGCCGGGTGGACGCTAGCGGCGTCCACCCGGCCCATCGCTCTGTCCCCCTGACAGCCGGTTCGGAGCTGCCGCCTTGGCGACTGTCGGTACGGTTCAATCGTTCGGTGTGGCGTAACGGGACATATGTCCGGCATGAGGCGGCGGTCGGAGGCTTGCGGATCTGCCGTGCCCGGCCGGACACTGAACCCGGCGGGGGCCCCGATGTCCTACGCCGCACCCGCATGCTTCTCGGCTGGCCATACGATGGAAGACGAGCGCCCCGACCTCGCCACCCAATGGAAGGACAGCAGTGGACTTTTGGGATCTCACCAAACTGCTGTTCCGGCGCTGGTACGTCGCGACGCCGCTGTTGCTCATCTCGGTCGCTGCGGCCGGATGGACGCGAATGGCCGTCGAGCCGGACTACATCGCGACCTCCTACGTCCAGTTGATCCCGCCTACTGCGGCCAATACCGCTCCGGACGAGGACGCCCCCACTACTCCCCGTAACCCCTGGCTGGAGCTGGGGCTGGGGTCGCTGAGCCGGGCCGCTGCCCTCACCGTGCAGGACCAGGCCGTGCTCAAGCAACTGGACGCCGCCGGCCTCAGCGAGAACGTCGCGATCACCCTCGACAACCAGCAGCCGATCATGACGATTGAGGTGGTCGGCGAGTCCGAGGACCAGGCCACCGAGACGACTGAGGAGGTCGTCCGCCGGTTGGAGGCGAGCGTGGTCGGGCTGCAGGCCGACTACGGCGCGAGCGAGGAGAGCTTCATCACCGCTCGCCGTCTCGACCGGGGCGACAACATCCAGGAGGCCAACTCCAAGGTCAACCGGGCGACGATCGCGGTCGCCGGGGTCGGCGTCCTGCTCAGCGCGGCGCTCACCATCGGGATCGACGGTCTGCTGCGGCGCCGCCGGCCCCGACCGGTGGCCGCCGTGCCGGTCACCACCGGCACCGACGAGACGATCACCATCCCACCGATGGCCGGGCGGACCGATCAGACGCGGTCGGTGTCGCGCCCACAGCCGGTCCCGCGCCCCCGGGCGAGTGACCGCGACGGCGCGGCGGCGAGTAAGCCCGGCGGTGTCTACAGCTCCGGCAACGCCTCGCAGGGTCGCCAGGAGAGCCGTTCAATGAGCCGTCCGGATGAGCATCGCAGCGCCGAGTCGTCGCCGGGTGAGGCACCGGTGGCCGGTAGCGGGTTGGTCGGCGGTCCGGTGCAGATCGGCGGGCTGGTTGGCAACGGCTCGCTGACCTTCCGAGCGGTTGACGACCGGGCCGACAGCGCTGACGGGGAGACCTCCGGATCGCAGCCGACCGCACCGCAGCCCACGCAGCAACGGCCAGCTACTCCGCAACAGCCGCCCCAGCCGCAGCCAGCCACCCAGCAGCCGGTCACGCCGTCGACCAACGACGAGACGGCGGTGATCCGCGCGGTCCGCGACGACGCGACGATTATCCTGCCCAAGTCCGGTGCTGGCGGTGAGCAGTGGACGCCGTCGGAGACGTCCAAGAACGGCAGCCAGGCACGATGACCGAGGGCAGGATCCGGTGATGTCGTCCGGGGTGCACCCGGCAGACCTCGAACCGGCGTGGATCAGCGAACGCACTTATGTGACCCGCCGCAGGCTGACCAGGATCGACGCGCCGGTCATGTTGTCGCTCATGGTCTGCCTGCTGACGCTGATCCCGTCGCACCTCATTCTGCCGGGAATGACCGATCTGGGGCGCCCGGCGCTGGTCGTGGCGATCCTGATGTGGTTCTGGTGGATGACGGCCCGGCTCAACTCGCGGTTGGTGCTCACCGGGCCGCAACCGCTGCGTTGGGCGATCCTGGCCTTCCTGCTGTCGATGCTGCTGTCGTACGCCATCGGATTCCTCCGCGGGCTGACCGTGATGGAGGCGAACTCGGCGGACCGCTGGATGCTGACCGCTGCGGCGATCTCCGGGGTGATCCTGTTGACCGCCGACGGCATGCCAAACTGGGACCGTCTCGACGGCGTACTGCGGGTGTTTGTCTACTGCTGTGCCTTCGTCGCCGTGGTTGGGCTGATTCAGGCATTCTTGTACTTTGATCTGACCCAGTACATGCGGGTACCCGGCCTGCAGATGAAAGGCTGGGTCGTCGGCCTGGAGATTCGTGGCGGCGGCGTACGGGTGCCCAGCACAACCTTCCATTACATCGAGTTCAGCCTGTTGATGGCGATGTCTCTTCCGTTCGCGATCCACTTTGCACGCTTTTCGGCCACCTCTCGACAGCGGCAGATGTTCGCACTCCTGGCGTTGCTCATCGCTGCGGCCATCCCGGCGACGATGTCCCGGACCGGATTCGTGGCGTTGGCGATCGTGCTGCTCGTGCTGATGCCCATCTGGGCGTGGCGCATGCGCTACAACATGATGGTGCTGGGTCTCGTCATGTTCGCCGGAATGGCTGTGGTGAAGCCGTCACTCGTCACCACGATCACCAACATGTTCCTCGGAGCGAGTACGGACCCGAGCATCACCTCGCGGACCGAGCGGTACGATATGGTCGGGTACTACTTCACACAACGACCGTGGTTCGGGCGGGGGACCGGGACCTGGGTGTCCCCCCAGTACCAGTACCTCGACAACCAGTGGCTCGCCTTCGCCCTGACCAACGGCGTGATCGGGGTCATGGTGCTCGCCGCGTTGCACGTCACCGCGATCGTCGTCGCGCTACTCGCCAGGCGCAGGTCGACGTCGGAGCGTGACCGGCACCTCTGCTCGATCCTCGTCGCGGTTCAGTTGGTTGCGATCGCGGCGGGCTTCACCTTCGACTCGCTGAGCTTCAGCACCTACGCAACGGCGATGTCGTTGATGGTGGGCATGTGCGGTGCTGTGTGGCGGCTCAGTCACCCGGCGTTGAAGGTGCGGACGTCAACGCCCCAGTGGTTCGGTTCATAACGAGGCCGGTGCCAGTGCCGGTGCCCGAGAAGCTCGGTTCTTCGGCCACCTCGGTCGTCGATCCGACATCTCAAAGAATGTCTATTGATTAACCGTATGAATGCGGATCATTACACGTTGTCCGTGGCTTGGTTGTCCGAATGGGTGATGGGTGGGCTGTCCGGGTCGCGCCGAGGGTCAGATGCATGCCCGGTTGTGAGCTTGGCTCACGCTGGTAGCGTCGGCGCTGCGTAGCTGGGGGAGGCGCGCGGTATCGCGTTGGGCTGGCTCCTGAAGGGACATTCGGTGAGGGCGGGCGTATTTAAATTTTTTGATCGTGGCAGCCGGCACTTCGTCGTCGTCGCGACCGCCGTCGTCATGATGGCGACCCTGATGATCGCGATGCCGGCGGCATCTGCGTCCACCGATCCATGCGCACCTCCGGTCAACGTGATCGCCTGTGAGAACAGCAAGTCGGGAACGCCGAGTTCGGTATGGGATATTTCCGGGGTCGGTGACCCAACGATCCAGGGCTTCGCAACCTCTATAAGCGTGAACGTCGGGGAACAAATCGGTTTCAAGGTGCGCACCGAGGCGTCCGCGTACACAATCAAGGTCTACCGGCTCGGCTGGTACGGCGGTGACGGCGCACGGGAGTGGGCCACGCTGACCCCGAGCCTGCCGTTGGTGGCCAACACCGACGCGGACTGCGTGCGCGCCACCGACACCCAAATTTTCGACTGCGGCACCTGGCAGGTCGGCGCTACCTGGGACGTGCCGGCCGACGCCGTATCCGGGGTCTACATTGCCCGACTCATCCGCTCGGACACCGGTGGTGACAGCCACATCCCGTTCATCGTGCGAGACGACACCAGCACCTCGCAGCTGGTGTTCCAGACCTCCGACACCACCTGGCAGGCGTACAACCGTTACGGCGGAGCGGACTTCTACTGGGGCGAAGGTCCGGCGTACCGCGCCTACAAGCTGAGCTACAACCGGCCGTTCGCCACCCGCGGCGCTCAGCAGGGGCGCGACTTCCTCTTCTCCAACGAGTATCCGATGATCCGCTTCCTGGAGCGCAACGGATACGACGTCAGCTATGTCAGTGGGCTCGACGCGGACGTCCGCGGTGAACTGCTGCTCAACCACGAGGTGTACGTCTCCGTCGGGCACGACGAGTACTGGTCCCCGCAGCAGCGGGCCAACGTCGAGGCAGCCCGCGACGCCGGAGTGCACCTGGCGTTCTTCACCGGCAACGAGGTCTACTGGAAGGTCCGCTGGGAGGACAGCGTCGACGGTGACGGTACGCCGTACCGTACCCTGGTCTGCTACAAGGAGACCTGGAACAACGCGCGGATCGACCCGTCGGACGAGTGGACCGGCGTGTGGCGTGACCCACGCTTTCCGACCGGCGAGGTGCGCGAGCCGGAAAACGCGCTGGTCGGCAACCTCTACATGGCCAACAACACCGACCTGGCCATGCAGGTCCCCGCCGAGCAGGGCAGGCTGCGGTTCTGGCGGCACACCGGCGTGGCCGAGCTGGCTCCGGGCCAGACCGCCACCCTCGCGCCGCACACCGTCGGCTACGAGTCCAACGAGGACCTGGACAACGGCTTCCGGCCGGCCGGCACCTTCCGGCTCTCCACCACCACCGGCCATACCCCTGAGTACCTGGTCGGTTACGGTCCGGAGAGCAAGCCGGGGGAGACCACCCACCACATGACCATGTACCGGGCACCGAGCGGTGCGTTGGTCTTCGGGGCCGGCACCATCCAATGGGCGTGGGGGCTCGACGCCTACCACGACGGTGGCTCGGGTGCGCCCGCCGACGACGCGATCCAGCAGGCCACGATCAACCTCTTCGCCGACATGGGCGCGGCCCCGACCACCCCGATGAGCGGCATCGTGGTGACCAGCCAGTCCGTCGACGCGCTGGCACCCACCGCGACGATCACCGGACCGACCGACGGCAGCTCCGTGGCCCACGGCGCGCCGGTCACGGTCACCGGCACCGCCTCCGACGCCGGCGGCGGGCTGGTCGCCGGCGTCGAGGTCTCTACCGACGGCGGCGGCACCTGGCACCCGGTCACCACCGGTACGCATTCCTGGACCTACGAGTTCCTGCCCACCGACACCGCCGCACACGTGGTGCTGGCGCGGGCAGTCGACGACAGCGGCAACCTGGGCACACCGTCCGACCCGGTCGCCCTGTCGGTCTCCGGACCGTACTCGTTGTTCGGCGAGGCGGTGCCGGACACCCCGGCGTTCGTCGAGACCGACAATGGCAGGCCAGACGGCGAGCCGCTGAGCACTCAGCCGGCGGTCGAGGTCGGGGTGCGGTTCACTCCTCAGATCGACGGTCTGGTCACCGGCCTGCGCTTCTACAAGGGCGAGGGTAACGGTGGCGAGCACCGTGGCACGCTCTGGACCAACGGTGGTTCGGTGCTGGCCACGGCAGTCTTCACCGCCGAGACCGAGACTGGCTGGCAGCAGGTGAGCCTGCCGACCCCGGTCCCGGTCTCCGCCGGCACCAGCTACGTGGTCTCCTACTTCGCACCGGAAGGGCGGTACGCCAGCGACGGCGGCTACTTCCTGACCGATCACGTCTCGGGACCCCTGCTGGCACCCGCCACTGCAGGCCCGGTGGGCAACGGTGTCTACCGGGAGGACGGACCCGGCTTCCCGAACAACTCGTGGGGTTCGACGAACTACTACGCCGACGTGACCTTCGTGACCGCCGACGACGCACCGCCCACGGTGTCGTCGACGGTGCCGATCGCGGACGCGGCGAACGTGCCGGCGGATGTGACCCCGTCGATCGTGTTCAGCAAGCCGGTTGACGAGGCCAGCATCGAGTTCACTCTGGCCGGCCCGGCCGACGAGCCGGTGGCGGGTGCCGTCAATTACGACGCTGCGGCCCGCCGGGCCACCTTCACCCCGGTGGTGCCGCTGACCGAGCAGACCACCTATACCGCGACGGTTACCGCACGTGACGACGCCGACGTGCCGATGAACGCGCCGTACTCGTGGTCGTTCACCTCGAGCTTCTCCGATCAGGTGGTGACCCTGTTCGAGCCGGACGTGGTCCCGCAACATCCCTCGGTCGGGGAGAGCGACCCGGTGGAGGTGGGCGTCAAGTTCACCCCGTCGGTGGACGGTGAGGTGGTCGGGATGCGGTTCTACCGTGGGCCTGGGAACACCGGTAGTCAGGTCGGTCGGTTGTGGCCGGTCGGTGGTGGTGCGCCGCTGGCGGAGGTGACGTTCCCGGAGGGCGGCGGTACGGGCTGGCAGGCGGCGGCGTTCGCTGAGCCGGTGGCGGTGTCGGCGGGTACGACGTACGTGTTGTCGTACTATGCGCCGAACGGCAACTACGCCTACGACCCCGGATTCTTCGACTCCGGCTACAGCCGTGGCCCGCTGACCGCCACCGCGGAGAACAACGGTGTCTTCAACTACACCGCCGGTGGTGGCTTCCCGACCCAGACCTACGGTGCGGCGAACTACTGGGTCGACCCGTACTTCCTGCCGACCGGTGACGGTTCGTCCCCGTCGCCCTCCCCGTCGTCGTCCGGCCGGCCGGACGAGAGCGGACCGGCGGTGACCGCGACGGTGCCGACACCCGGTGCCACCGGGGTGGCTGCCGAGACGGTGGTCTCCGCCCACTTCGACATCGACATCGACGAGTCGTCGCTGGAGTTCGAGCTGGTCGACGCGGCGTCCGAGCCGGTTGCCGGCACGGTCGGCTACGACGGCGCGACCCGGCTCGCCACGTTCACCTCGGACACCGCACTGCGGTCGCTGCACACCTACACCGCATCGGTGCGGGCCAGCAGCGACGGGACGACGATGGCGCAGCCGTACACCTGGTCGTTCACCACGACCTACGGCGACGACGTGGTGACCCTGTTCGAGCCGGACGCGGTTCCGCAGCAGTCCTCGGTCGGGGAGAGCGACCCGGTGGAGGTGGGCGTCAAGTTCACCCCGTCGGTGGACGGTGAGGTGGTCGGGATGCGGTTCTACCGTGGGCCTGGGAACACCGGTAGTCAGGTCGGTCGGTTGTGGCCGGTCGGTGGTGGTGCGCCGCTGGCGGAGGTGACGTTCCCGGAGGGCGGCGGTACGGGCTGGCAGGCGGCGGCGTTCGCTGAGCCGGTGGCGGTGTCGGCGGGTACGACGTACGTGTTGTCGTACTATGCGCCGAACGGTAACTATGCGTTCAATGCCGGGTTCTTCGGCTCCGGCTACAGCCGTGGCCAGTTGAGCGCACCGGCGGGTGACAACGGGGTTTACCGGTACGGTTCCGGCGGCGGGTTCCCGACCGGGACGTACAACTCTGCCAACTACTGGGTCGACCCGATGTACGTACCCGGTGCCGGTGACCCCGACCCCGACCCGACGCCGACGCCGACCACCAGCCCGTCACCGGCAGGACCGTCGCCGTCGCCGTCGACCGGGCCCAGTCCGACCGCGGAGCCGACCCCGACCGGGTCTCCGTCGCCGAGCCCCGAATCGACTCCGAGCCCCGAACCGACTCCGAGCCCCGATCCGTCGGTGCCGCCGGTCAGCATCTTCGGCCCGGAGGACGTGCCTGCGGCGGTGAACTGGGCTGACGAGGACGCAGTCGAGGTGGGGGTGCGGTTCCGCTCCGACGTCGCCGGTCAGGTCACCGGTGTCCGGTTCTACAAGGGCCCAGCCAACACCGGGACGCATCGCGGGTCGCTGTGGACGGCGGACGGTGTCCGGTTGGCGACGGCGGTGTTCACCGACGAGACGGAATCCGGTTGGCAGACAGTCACCTTTGATCAGCCGGTGCCCATTGTGGCGGACACCACCTATGTGGCCTCATACCACACATCGGTCGGCCAGTACGCCGTGACAGCCAACCAGTTCGCCGAAACCGAGCTGGACCGCTCGCCACTGCACGTGCTGGTCGGCGGGGGTGTGTACCACTACGACCCGTACGGCTGGGTGTTCCCCGGCCACTCGGTCAACCACAACTACTGGGTAGATGTCGTGTTCACGCCTAACACTTGAGGACAGTCGCGGCGAGGCCGTTGAATCATCGGCAGGGCGGCTCCGCCGAGACTGAAAGGGACAATAGGTGCGCATCCTCACATGCCTGCACACGATGGAGATCGGCGGGAGCCAGATCAACGCCATCGAGATCGCGGCGACCGTGGCCGGACTCGGGCACGAGGTGATCATCTACGGTCCGGACGGCGAGCTGCGAAGCATGGTCGACGAGTGGGGCCTGGAGTTCGTCCACGCGCCGCCGAAGGGCGAGGCGCCTTCACCGCGTAACGTCACCGCCATCGCCGACGTCGTCCGGCACCGTCGCATCGACCTGGTCCACGCCTACGAGTGGGCACCCACCTTGGAGGCCGCCTACGGCGCGTACCTGCGCCAAGGGGTGCCACTCGTGGTCACCGTGCTCTCCATGGAGGTGCCGGCCTGGGTGCCCCGGCATCTACCGCTGATTGTCGGGACCGAGCAGATCGCCGTACAGGAACGCCCACACCGGGCCGAGGTGCACGTCATCGAACCGCCGATCGACACTGACGCCAACGCTCCGGTCAGCGACCCCGGGCCGGCCCGACGAGCCCTCGGCGTCGCCGACGACGAGATCGTTGTGGTGTCGGTGTCCCGGTTGGCGGCGGCACTCAAACTCGAAGGACTGCTCGCCGCTACCCGGGCGATGGCCGGCATCGACCCGAAGCTGCGGATGCGGCTGCTGATCGTCGGCGACGGCGAGGCCCGCGCCGAGATCCAGCAGGCGGCCGACAAGGCCAACGCCGAGCGGGGCGCAGAGGTGGTCACCCTCACCGGCGCGATGCTCGACCCGCGTGACGCCTACGCCGCCGCCGACATCGTCATCGGCATGGGGTCGTCGGCGTTGCGCGCGATGGCCTTCGCCAAGCCGGTCGTCGTGCAGGGTGAGCAGGGGTTCTGGCTGCCGCTCACTCCGCAGACCCTGCCGGTCTTCCTCGACCAGGGATTCTACGGCCTCGGCGACGGCACCGACGGCACCGACCGGGTCGCCGCCGCGCTCACCGAACTCGCCACCGCCGAGCCCCGGCAGCGGGCCGAGCTCGGCGAGTTCGGCCGCCGTACCGTCGTCGAACGGTTCAGCCTGCAGGCCGCCGGCCGGCGGCAGGCGGACATCTACGCCCACGCGGCCGAGCAACGGCTGAATCTGCCGCGCCGGGCCGGGGCCATGGCCCATCCGACCGCCCACCTGCTCAACTTCAAGGCGAGTCTGGCCCGGCAGCGATTCGCTGCCGGTCGGAGCGCGGCCGGGAGCGGTAGTGACAGCTGAAGCAACGGCACCAGCTCCGCTCGGTGCCCGGGTCAAGCGCGCCCTCGCGTGGAGCACCCTGAACAGCATCGCCCTGCGGATCGGCAGCCTCGGCGTCGGCGTCCTGCTGGCCCGGCTGCTCGCTCCGGAGGAGTTCGGTGTCTTCGCGGTCGCGCTGACCGTGCAGACCATCGTGATGTCCCTGGCCGACCTCGGGATGAGCGCGGACATCATCCGGCACGGGGTGCAGGGCCGAGCCGGCACCGTCACCACCATCTCGTTGTTGACCAGCCTGGGCCTGGCCGGTGCGATGTCGCTGGCGGCCGGGCCGGTGTCGGCGGCGATGGACAGCCCGCAGGCCACCCGGGTGGTGCAGGTGATGTCGTTGACCCTGGTGCTCAGCGGCCTGTCGGTGGTGCCGTACGCGGTCATGCAGCGGGAGTTCCGGCAACGGGCCCAGCTCGGCCTCGACGGTGCCAGCCTGGTGGTGAGCACCACGGTCACGGTCGCCCTGGTGCTGCTCGGGTTCGGGGCGATGTCGCTGGCGATCTCCCGGGTGGTCGCCCAGTCGATGGTCACTGTACTGCAGTTCAAGCTGACTCGGTCCCGGCCGACGTTCGGGTTCGACTCGGCGGTGGCCCACAGCCTGATCCGGTTCGGCGTGCCGTTGGCCGGCGCCAACGTCCTGTCCTGGGTGGTGATGAACGTCGGTCACCTGACCGTCGGCGCCACTGCCGGAACGGTGATGCTCGGCCTCTACACTCTGGCGTTCAACATTTCCACCTGGCCGATGAGCGCCCTCGGGGTGGCGATCCGGGCGGTGGCGCTGCCGGCCTTCGCCACCGTGACCGATCCCCGGCGCAAGGCCGCCGGATTCGTCTCGGCCGCCGCGTTGACCTGGACCGTTGCGCTGCTCGTCGGCGTACTGCTGTCCGGGTTGGCCAGTGTCGTGGTGCCGTTGCTGTACGGTCAGCGCTGGTCGATGGCGGCCGACGCGTTGGCCGGTCTGGCCTTCTTCG
Organism: Micromonospora sp. LOL_013; assembly: GCF_048060315.1. Lineage (NCBI taxonomy): Bacteria > Bacillati > Actinomycetota > Actinomycetes > Micromonosporales > Micromonosporaceae > Micromonospora > Micromonospora sp. LOL_013. The sequence goes on along the minus strand of NZ_JBHMIQ010000006.1, from coordinate 63,309 downwards.
GGGCGTTCCGGGTGCTGTTCGACCTGGTGGCGACCTACCTCATCGCAGTCGGCGCGAGCCGGGCGTTGTTCGTCGCCCAGGTGGTCTGGCTGGTCGCGCTCTTCCCCGCAGTGATCCTCGGCGTGCGCTGGTACGGCCTGGTCGGTGCCGGGTTCGGGCATGCGCTGGTCTGCGCGCTGATCATCCTGCCGATGTACGCGTTCGCGCTGCGTCGGCACGGCGTCCGACTGCGGGCGTTGGCCGGCGCGCTGGTGCTGCCGCTGGCCGTGGCGGTGCCCGCGGTGGCGCTCGGCCTGCTGATGGTGCGTACCGTGTCGGGCACGCTGTGGCAGTTGCTGGCCGGCGGTGCCGTTATGGCCGTGGCGTTCGCCGGGCCGTTGCTGCCCTGGCTGCGGCGCCGGCTGCGGGACCTCAAGGCGGCCGGCCAGGTCGCCGATCAGGTGGCTGACCAACCGGGCGGCGGCGAGCCAGCCGACTGTGGATCGAGTGACGACGGCCCGGCCACCGGTTCGCCCCCGCCGGTGCCGCCTGCCCCGACGACGCCGCTCGCCACGGCGGTCCGACCCTGAAAGAGGTGTACGTGTCTCTGCCAGCCCGCCGCGCGCTGCTGCCCCGCACCCGGGTGCCGGCACCGGTCCCGGCCGGTGATCCGGCCCGGACGCCACGGGTGTCGGTGATCATCCCGAGCTACAACTACGGGCGGTTCCTGCCGTCGAGCATCGGCAGCGCGCTCGCCCAGCAGGGCGTCGAGGTCGAGGTGGTCGTCGTGGACGACTGCTCCACCGACGACACCCGGCAGGTGCTGACCACCCTCCGGGCCGACGAACCTCGGCTGGTCGTGGTGCACAACGAGACCAACCACGGACCCTGCGTGGCGTTCAACGACGGGTTGGCGGTGGCGACAGGGGAGTTCGTCGTCCGGCTCGACGCGGACGACCTGCTGACCCCGGGGGCGCTGACCCGCGCGACGCGGCTGTTCGACGAGTTCCCCGAGGTCGGTCTGGTGTACGGCCATCCGGTGCACTTCCACGGGGCGGTGCCGACCGAGTTCCGGTCCGAGGTCACCGGTTGGACGATCTGGTCCGGCGAGGACTGGATCGCACAGCGGTGCCGGTTGGGTGTCAACTGCATCACCACTCCCGAGGCGGTGGTCCGGGCCAGCGTCTACGCCGAGGTCGGCCCGTGGGACAGCCGGATGCGCTACGCCTGCGACATGGAGGCCTGGATGCGGGTGGCGGCGGTTTCCGACGTCGGTCACGTCGACGGTGCCGACCAGGCCTGGCACCGGGAACACTCGGCCAGCGTCAGTGTCACCGCCGCGTCCGGCCGGCGGACCGACCTGATCGAGCGGCGGACCGCCTTCGACGTGCTGTTCGACGGTCCCGGTGGTGGCTTGCCCCGGGCCCGGGAGCTGCACGACCTGGCCCGTCAAGCGTTGGCCACCGAGGCTCTCGAATCGGCATGCCACGCCTACGACCGGCGGCTGACCGACCGCGAGCCGGTCGAGTGGTACGTGGAGTTCGCCCGGGAGACGTATTCTGCCGCAGAGCAGTTGCCGCACTGGGCTGGGCTGCAGCGGCGCCGGGCGGTCGGCGCGCGGTTCGCCCCGCTGGTGCCGGGCTTCGCCGCCAGCGTGGTGCAGCGTCGACTGCGCAACGACGCCCGTTACCGCACCTGGATCCGGCACGGCATCTGACGACCGAGCGGGTCGGTGCGGCCCCGGTGCCGGGCGGGGGACCGGCGGGGCGGGCCGTGTGGACCGGTCAGCCGGGGGTCAGCAGCGGGCGGTAGAAGGCGGTCAGGTCTTCGCGTAGGCCGGCGACGGTGTAACGGTCTCGCACCGCCGCCGAAGCGGCACCCGCCTGCCTGGCCAGCTCCTCCGGCTGGGTGACCCAGGTGGCGCAGGCCTGCTCGACGGCTCGGGCGAAGGCCAGCAGGTCACCATCGGGCACCGGCGCACAGTGGGCCGGGTCGAAGAACTCGCGGCCGGCCAGGCCGGGGTAGCCGACCACGTACGCGCCGCAGGACATCGCCTCGGCCGGCGGCATGCCGAAGCCCTCCCGGTCGCTGAAGCTCAGGAATATGGCGCAGTCGCGCATGATCTCCGCGGTCTGTTGCTCGGTGCGTCCGGCTATCCGGGTGACCTCCCAGCCGTCCAGCACCCGGCGGGACCGCAGGATGTGCAGCAACTGGTCGCGTTCGTCGGCCCGCCGGTGCCCGACGTACGCGATGTGCCGTCGCCGGGGCCAGCTGCCGAAAGCGAACACGTCGGGGTCGATCACGTTGCGGGTCAGCCGGACCGGGATGTTCGGGAAGGCGTGGCTGAGCAGCTCGACGTTGTCGTGCGAGACGGCCAGCAGCGCGGTCATCCCGGGCAGGTCGGCGTAGGGCGCACCGGGGCGGGTATCCGGGTACGGGATATGGTCAAAGGTGTCATACGCCCGTTGGTTGAACACCACGAGGCGTGGCCCGCGCGGGATCGTGGTCAGACCGGGTCCGTACCACTCGGGGACGACGAGGATGTCGGTCGGGCCGAGGGTGGCGTTCGTGGCCGCGACGACGGGCGTCTGGTTGGTGAACCAGGTGCAGCGGAACGCCGGGTCCTTGTGCATGACGTACGCCCGGATGCCCATGTCGTTGAGCAGGTCGACATGGCGATAGATGACCCGTACCCCGCCGCTGGGCTGTGGGTTGTCCGGCGCGAGGTAGTAGACGGTCGGTGTGCCGGTCCGTACGTCGGTGGTCTGGAAGGTCGGGACCTGCCGCCGGTTGATCTCTGCCGCCGTAAGGCGGGACCGGACCAGGCCCTTGGCCTGGTCCGCGAGACGGTTGATCACGTGAGAACTCCGTGCAACGGGGGTCGGGGTACCGGCGTGATCGTACCCGGCCGCTACCACCGCTTCGACTACTGTCGGTTGCCAGACAGGTGGCCGCCGAACACGGAATGTAGTGGACAAAGCGGGCAGTCGTCAACGCCAGCTGTTGTTAGCATCGGATGTTCCGCTCAGGGTGGTTGTCCGACTACTGCCGGTCGGCGCCGCCTTCGGTGCTGGCAGGAACCGTTCGAAAGGTCGTCCATGGTCGTCGCTACCGGACCCCGCCGGCCGCGCCGGCGCTGGATCCTGATCGCCAGCATCGTCGTCGGCGCGCTCGTCGTCGCCGGCACAGCGTGGGCGATCGGTGGCACCGTCCGCGGTCCGGTCGCCGCCGGGATCGCCCCCGGTACGGTCGCCACCGCGGGTGGCGCCGGTGCGACGCTGCGCCCGGTCGACGGCGGCCCGGACTTCTACGACCGCTTCTCCCCATCACTGCCCACCGGTCCCGAGTTCTTCCCGATCGGCGTCTGGCTGGAAAGCGTCACCGACCCCGCCGACACCGCCAAGGACGTCGAGATCGGCCTCAATACCTACGTCGAGCTGACCGGCACCACCAACCTCGACCTGGTCCGAGCTGCCGGGATGCACACGATCACCAGCCCGATCGGCGAACACGGTGACGAGACCGGCGGCTGGCTGATCTCCGATGAGGCCGACATGTGGGCCGGGCCCGGCGACGACCCCTGGACCGGCAACTTCCCGGGGCAGGGCGACATCTGCCAACCGGCCGACGGCGAGTGCGGCTACACCGTGCAGCGTGACATCCTCGACCGGCTGCCGGACGACCAGCGGCTGCGGATGGTCAACTACGGCAAGGGCGTGGCGTTCTGGCAGAGCGACGCCGATGCCGCCCGCTTCGTCAACGAGTTCGCCGACGTCGTGTCGGTCGACACCTACTGGTTCACCGACCGTGGCATCTGCGGGCACAGCGAAGGCGGCCGGTTCTTCGACCCCGACCAGCTCACCACCGTCGACGGAGCCGATCGGCTGCCCGCCGAGCTGTGCCACCGGGCTGCGAACTACGGCCGTACCGTCGGCCGGGTCCGGTCCCTGGTCTCGCCGCCCGGCAGCCGACCGGTCTGGAGCTTCGTCGAGGTCGGGCGTCCGTTCAACGAGGAGCACTACCCGACGATCGCCCCGGAGCAGGTCGTCGCGGCGGTCTGGAGCAGCATCATCCACGGCGCCCGGGGCATCGTCTACTTCAACCACAGCTTCAGCGGCCCCTGCCAGAGCCAGCATGCCCTGCGGGAACCCTGCTACGCGCCGGTGCGGTCGGCCGTGGCTGGGGTCAACGACCGGATCACCCGGCTCGCGCCGGTGCTCAACGCCCCGTACGCCGACGGGGTGGCCAGCGTCTCCACCGGAGTCGACCTGGCCACCAAGTGGTACGACGGACACTTCTACCTGCTCGCCAGCTCGGCCGGCGGCAGCGTCGCCGAGGCGACGTTCCAACTGCCGTGCGTCGGTGACGCCCGGATCACCGTGCTCGACGAGGACCGCACCCTGCTCGCCGACGACGGCCAGTTCACCGACTCGTTCATCGACGGCAACGCCGTGCACCTCTACCGGGTCGACGGCGGCTCCAGCTGCGGCGCGTACTGACCGGTCGCTCAGCCGGTGAGCGCGGTGATCGCCGCGCGGCGCAGCTCCAGTGGCGTCCGCGACTTCGCCGAGATCATCACGGCCACGTCGTCCGGGCCGATCCCGGCGACGAAACGGGCCACCGACGACTCGTCGAGCGGCACCTCTTCCCAGTACGCGTGGCACCGGCTGTCGGTGGTGGCGAACCCGGTCGCGGCCTGACCACCGAGCACCTCGTCGACGTAGACGCCGTACAGCGTCCACTCGGAGAAGTGCAGCTGTGCCCCGACGACATCGGCCCACCGTCGCCCGGTGACCGACTCGATCCGCTGCAGCAACCCCCGGACGATCACCGGATCCCAGGCCAGCAGGGATGAGACGTAATCCGGGTACGGGGGCGGCTGCGCCGGCAACCCCAGCAACGCGCGGGCCACCTCGTGCCACCGGACATGTCGGGGCAGCCGCTGGTCGACCTCGTCCGGTTGGCGGTAGAACCGCACGACGTCGTCGCGGCGGAAGGTCGCTGCGGAGAACGGCCGGACGAACTCGATGTCCGAGTCGACCAGCACCACGACGTCCGCCGGGATCCGGGCCGCCGCCGACAACTTGATCACCTGCTGCAGGATCCAGCCGCGTAGCGGCGGGAACGGCCGGCGCAGGTTCACTGAGTATTTCGTCCCCGGCAGCGACCGGACCGACGACGGCAGGAACTCGGCCTCGTCGTGCAGCACCGTGCGGTCGCCCCGCAGCGCCCCGAAGCGGGGCAGGTCCGCCCGGGGCACGATGATGTGATGCCGCACCGAGGCGGGGGAGTGGGCCAGCACCGAGCGGTGCAACGCGGCGCACAACTCGAAATCCGGGCCGAAGCTCGGGGTGACCACGGCAAGCTCCGTCAAGATGATCTCCTTCGTCGGGTCACCGGACCACCGCCGGTGACCAGGCATCGTGCACCAGTACCTGCGGTGCGCCCGAACCGTCCGCCGGGACCTGCCACACGTCACTGGTCGCGGCACCGCCGTCCGCGTCGCGGGGCAGCCCGTAGACGACGTTCCCGTCGTCGAGCCACTCGACCTGGTCGTCGACGCTGCGGGTCTCGGCCAGCATGGTCTCGGCGCCGGTAGTCAGGTCGTATACGGCCAACCGCCACTGGCCCGGCGGCAGGTCGCCGCGCTTCTTGAACACCACCCGGGTCCGGTCCGGCGACAACGACGGGCATTCGGCGTCCTCCCGCAGCGCGTCGACCCGGCGCTCGCCGATGCTTCCCTCGACCAGCCAGGTCCGGCCGCCCGACGCGGCGGTGGCGTAGAACCGGTCGTCGTCGGCGAAGGTGACCCCCCACAGGTTCTTGTCGGCCGCGGTGACCGGCTCGCCGTCGACGTAGAGCGGGAACTGTTCGATGTCGCCGACCACCTCGCCGTCGGTGCGGCTGATCACCGTACGGGTGGAGAACTCGCCCGGGTTGGCGTAAGAGTCGCCGGCCACGAAGGATGTGGTCGCGGCCAGCGTACCGTCGCGGGACAGCCGGGCCCGGGACGGGATCCCGGTCAACGGCAGGTCCAGCCTCGGCTCGAACCCCGCGTCCAGCAGCCGCGCCCGGTACACGGTGAGCAGCCCACGCTCGGCGGACAGGCAGAGAGTCTGCGAGTCGGTGGCGTACACCCGTTCGCAGCTCGCCCCGGTCAGCGCCCGCGGCCCGTCCGGATCGGACAGCGGCGTCATCGCGACCTCGCCGTAGCCGGTGCCAAGTGCGGTGGAGCGGAACACCAGGTGCGCCTCGGCGCGTACCGCCGCCAGGTCGGCCCGCACCGGCACCGGGCTGGCGTCGGCCTGCACCCGGGCCTGCGACTGCCGCACCTGCCACACGTACCCGCCGGCGCCGAACGTCACCAGCAGCACGATCGCGACGAGGACCGCCAGCCGGACCCGCAGCCCCATCAGGACCCCTCACCCGCCGGTACGACGGCGTCGCCGGCCGCCGGAGCGCGGTCCACGCCACGCAGCAGCCACCAGGCCACCGGGATGCCTCCGGCCAGGACCGCCGCGAAGACCAGCACAGCACCGGCCGGACCGGTCACCGACCACAGCAGACCGAAAGCGATCGACGAGACGAACCGGGTCAGCACCACCACCGTCTGCGCGGCGGCGATCCCACTACCCCGGGCCGGGGCCGGCACCAACCGGGCGACCAGCGCCGGCAGCACCCCGTCGGTGGCAGCGTAGAAGACGCCGAGCAGCAGCAGCACCGCGACGGTCAACCCGACGCCGCCGGCCGGCGCGGCGGCCAGCAGGTAACAGACGAGCAGCGCGCCGTGCCCGGCGACCATCACCTTCGCCCGGCCGACCCGATCGGCCAGTCGGCCCATCGGCACCGCCAACAGCAGGTACGCCACGTTGGTGCCGACGAACAGCAGCGGGAAGTACAACGCGGCGAAGTCGTCGCGGTCCTGCAACGTCAGGTAGAGGAACCCGTCGCCGATGGTCGACAGACCGAGCAGACCGGCGGCGAGCAGCGGCCGGCGCAGCCGGGCCCCGGTCACCTCGGCCACCATCCGCCGTACGCCGAAGCGCACCGCGCCCACCGTGGTCGACAGGTTCGGCACGAACAGCACCAGCACCGCCACGCCGACCACCGCGACCGCGAACGACACCAGGAACACCGAGTCGTAGCTGCCCGGGACTGCGGCGAGCAGGGCGAACGCCACCAGCGGCCCGAGCGCGGCGCCGACGGTGTCCAACGCCCGGTGCACGCCGAACGCCCGCCCCAGCAGCGCCGGGTCCGACGAGGCGGCGATCAGCGCGTCCCGGGGCGCGGTGCGCAGCCCCTTGCCGAGCCGGTCCGTGGTGATCACTGTGGTGATCGCGGCAAACCCCTGCGCCGGCAACATGGCGATCCGGCTCAGCGCCGACGCCCCGTAGCCGACCACCGCCACCCACTTCGGACGCCCACCACGGTCCCCGGCGTACCCACCGGCGATCCGGACCAGCGCGCTGACCCCCTGGTAGACGCCGTCCACGAAGCCGTACGCCACCGGGCTGAGCCCGACCACGGCGGTCAGGTACAGCGGCAGCACCGAGGCGACCATCTCCGAGGAGACATCGGTCAGCAGGCTGACCGTGCCGAGCAGCAGCACGGTGCCGGACACCCGCCGGCCGACGGCCCGGCCCGGGGTGCCCGAGTCCGCGCCAGGCCGGTCGCGCAGGGTGACGTACACGGTGGATTGTCCGGTCAGCCCGCCAGCGCGGCGGCCAGCACCTCGACGACCCGGTCCTGCTGCCCGGTGGTCAGCTGCGGGTAGATCGGCAGCGACAGCAGCTCCGGCGCGGTCGACTCGGCGTGCGGGAACGACCCGACCGGGTAGCCGAGGTCGGCGAAGGCCGGGGTCAGGTGCACCGGCACCGGGTAGTGGATGCCGGCACCGATCCCGGCCGCGTTCAACGCGGCCAGCACGGCGTCGCGGCGATCGGCCCCGCCGGGCACCTGGACACAGTAGATGTGCCAGACGTGCAGGTTGCCGTCCAACGTCACCGGCCGGACCACGTCGAGGCCGGCCAGCAGCTCGTGGTAGCGGGCCGCGACGGCGCGCCGCCGGTCGTTCCAGTCGGCCAGCCGGGCCAGCTTGGCCCGCAGCACCACCGCCTGCAGCCCGTCGAGGCGGCTGTTGAAGCCCACCACCTCGTGCACGTACTTGCGGACGCTGCCGTGCGCCGACATCCGCCGGACGTCAGCGGCGAGCTGGGCGTCGGCGGTGACCACCGCGCCGGCGTCGCCGTACGCGCCAAGGTTCTTACCCGGGTAGAAGCTGGTAGCGGCGATCCCGTCGGCACCGGCGCCCCTGCCGTGCCGGGTCGCCCCCTGGCACTGCGCGGCGTCCTCGACGATCGCGATTTCCTGCCCCGTGGTGGACAAGCTGGCGAGCCCGGCGCGTAGCCGGTCCACCTCGGCGAGCTGACCGTACAGGTGCACCGGGGCGATCGCCCGGGTGGCCGGGGTGACCGCGGCCAGCGCCGCGTCCACGTCGATCAGGTACGTCGCCGGGTCGCAGTCGACCAGCACCACTCGGGCGCCGGCCCGGGCGACCGCCTCGGCGGTGGCGATGAACGTGTTCGCCGGCAGGATCACCTCGCTGCCCGGACCGACCCCGACCGCCCGCAGGGCCAGCTCCAGGGCGTCGGTGCCGTTGGCCACCCCGACACAGTGCGGCACGCCGCTGAACGCGGCGTACTCGGCCTCGAAGGCGGCCACCTCGGCGCCGCCGATGAACGCGGTGCCGGCGAGGACCCGCTTGAAACCGGCATCGACCTCCTCGGCCACCTCGGTGTGGGCGGCGGCAAGGTCGACGAGGGGGATGCTGCTCACGCGTGACTCCTCAACTGCGACTCGTTCGTTCGATCGGCGGGGTGGCCGGCCGGGCCGTCAACCGGCGCGTAGGCGCGGCGCAGGAAGCGGGCCGGCGCGCCGACCCACACCTCACCGGCGGGTACGTCGCGCAGCACCACCGAGCCCATGCCCAGCTGCGACCAGGCACCGACGGCGATCCCGTCGCGCAGCAGCGCGCCAGCACCGACGTAGACGCCGTCGCCGAGCCGCACCCCGCCACCGAGGCGCACCCCGGAGGCGATCGTGGCGTACGGCCCGATCACGTTGTCATGGGTCAGCACCACCTGTGGCATCACCGCGACGTGCGCACCGACGGACACCTCGGCGGTCAGATCCACCCCGGCCAGCAGCACGCTGCCCGGTCCGACGGTGCAGCCGACGCCGATCCGGGCGGCGGGGTGCACGATCGTCGCGTACCGCTGCGGCGGCAGGCCGAACCGCTCGACCAGCCGCCGCCGGGACCGGTAGTCGCGCGGGTTGCCGACGCAGACCAGCACGGCCGCGTCGGCCAGCTCGGCGACCAGGTCGGTGCCGCCGATCACCGGTACGCCGACCCGCCCGGTGCCGTGCAACGCCGGGTCGTCGTCGAGGTACCCGAGCAGCCGCCAGGTCGGTGCCGCCGCGTTGACCGCCGCGACAGCGGCGGCGGTCTCCCGGGCGAAACCGCCCGCCCCGACGATCAGCAAATCCCTCATCGGCCGGCCAGTTTGCGTAGCACCGCGACGATGTGGTCCTGGTCGGCCTCGGTGAGCGCGTGGTGCAGCGGCAGGATCAGCGAATCCCGGGTCAGCCGCTCGGTCACCGGCAGCGGGGCCGGGGCGACGTGGGCGTACGCCGGCTCCAGATGGGCGGCCATGATGCCGCGCCGGGCCGACACCCCGGCGTCGGACAGCCCGGTGAGCACGTCGTCGCGGCCGACGCCGAACTCCGGGTCGACCCGCACCCAGAACGACTGGAAGTTGGTCTCGCCGTACGCCGGATCGACCACCGGCACCAGCCCGTCGACCCCGGCGAGCAGTTCGTGGTAGCGGGCGGCGAGCGCCCGCCGGCCGGCGACCAGGCCAGCGAGCCGGCCGACCTGGACCAGGCCGACCGCCGCCTGGATGTCGGTCATCCGGTAGTTGAAGGCCGGCTCCAGGTACGCCTCCAGCACCGGCTGGGCACTGGCGTGCCGGTCGGCGGCGGAGACGTTCATGCCGTGCTCGCGCAGTCGGCGCAGCCGGACCGCGCCGTCGGTGTCGGCCAGGGTCAGCATGCCGCCCTCACCGGTGGTGATCACCTTGCGCGGGTGGAACGACCAGGCAGAGATCGCCGCCCCGGCACCCACCGGCTGCCCGTACGCCCGGGAACCGGCCGCGCAGGCGGCATCCTCGATCAGTGGTACGCCCCAGCCGGCAGCCGCCGTGCGCAGCGCGGCCGTGTCGAACGGCACCCCGCCCTGGTGGACCGCGATCACCGCCCGGGTACGCGGGGTGCGTACCGCCTCGATCGTTTCGACGGTCAGGTTGCCGGTGGCCAGGTCGACGTCGGCGAAGACCGGCTCGGCACCGGCGTGCCGGACCGCGTTCGCGGTGGCGATGAACGACAGCGACGGCACGACGACCTCGTCGCCGGGGCCGACGCCGTGCAGCACCAGCGCCAGGTGCAGCGCGGTGGTGCAGGAGCTGACCGCCACCCCGTGGCCGGCGCCGACGACGGCGGCGAACTCGCGCTCGAACCGCGCCACCCGGGGGCCCTGGGCCACCCAGCCGGAGCGGATCGCCGCGGCGGCGGCCTGCTCCTCCTCCTCGCCGAGCATCGGCAGCATCACCTGGATGCGGCGCGGACTGGCTTCGCTCATGCCGGTTGGCTCCAGTTCCTGGTCTGCATCCGCTCCAGCGCACCGGGCTGCTCGCTCAGCAACCGCTGGAAGTACTCGAGGGTGTGGCCGATGCCTTCGGCCAACGACACCCGGGGGGCGAAGTCGACCGTCTTGCGCAGTCTGGAGGTGTCCACCCAGAGCCGGGGGACATCGGCCGGGCGTGGCGGCTCGAACACCGGTTGCAGGTCGGTGCGGCCGACCGCCTCCAGCACCGTGCGGGCCAGCAGGCCGATGGTCAGCTCCTCGCCGTACCCGAGGTTGACCACCTCGCCGACCAGCTCGGTGGACTCGGCGACTCGGGCCAGCGTCTCGACGCAGTCCTTCACGTACAGGAAGTCGCGGGTGACGCTGCCGTCGCCGAAGACCACCGGCGGCTGCCCGGCCAGCGCCCGCAGGATGAACCGGGGGATCACCTCGCCGGAGTCACCTTCGAAGTGCGACCGCGGCCCGTAGTTGTTGAACGGCCGGACGCAGACCACCGGCAGCCCCCAGCATTCCAGGTACGAGCGGGCGTAGTGCTCACCGGCCAGCTTGCTGCTGCCGTAGACGGTCAGCGGCCAGGGGGTGGTCTGCTCGGTGATCGGGAACTCCAGGGCCCGGCCGTAGATCTCCGAGGTCGACACGTACAGCAGCCGGGACACCTGCGCGGCCCGCGCTGCCTCCAGCACGTTGAGTGTGCCGAGCGCGTTGACCTGGTGGTTCTCCACCGGGCTGTGCAGCGAGTGGCGTACCCCGAGGCAGGCCAGGTGGAACACCACGTCGACCCCGGCCGTCGCGTCCTGGCAGGTCTGTGGGTCGCAGATGTCGCCCTCGATCACCCGGACCGACTCGGCACCGGGGAATGTCAGATTCTCCCGGGTGCCGTTGCGGAAGTTGTCCAGCACGACGACCTGCGCGCCGAGCGAGACGAGATGCTCGGTCAGGTGCGAGCCGATGAAGCCGGCGCCGCCAGTGACCAGGACGGTGGAGTTGGCCAGGTCGACGGCGGGAGCGGCACCGGGAGTGGACCCGGCAGTGCCTGCGACGGTCATGCGGTGGGCTCCTCGTCCAGCGGGATCATCGTGCCGCCGGCGGCGAGGCTGCGGGTGGCGGCTTCCAGGACGGCCAGCACCCGCAGGCCGGAACGGCCGTCGGTCAACGCCGGGGTGCCGGTACGGATGGCGCGGGCGTATTCGTCGACCATGGTGCGCAGCGCCTCCCGCTCGGTCAGCGCCGGGGCGACCATGTCGCCGGAGCGGTACGACACCAGCATGTCCCGGCGGGCCTCGGTGCCGAGTTCGTCGGAGGTGGCGACGTCGACGCCGCGGTCGAACAGGGCGAGTCGCTGGCCCGGGTTGAGGTCGTCCCAGACCAGGGTTCGCTTCGACCCGCCGATGATCGTTGTACGGATCTTGACCGGGGACAGCCAGTTGACGTGCACGTGGGCGATCGCGCCGCTGCTCAGCCGCAGGGTGAGGTACGCCACGCAGGCCCGGCCGGCGCCGATGCCGTCGGCGCCGTGCGCCGCGACCGCCACCGGCCGTACCCCCGGCGGCAGCACGAAGTCGAGAATGGACAGGTCGTGTGGGGCGAGGTCCCAGACGACGTCGATGTCGCGCTGCACCAAACCCAGGTTGATCCGTACCGAGTCGAGGTAGTGCAGCTCACCCAGCTCGCCGGAGTGCAGCATCTCCCGGATCCGCAGCACCGCCGGGGTGTAGCAGTAGGTGTGGTCGCACATCAGGGTCAGGCCGCGCTGCTCGGCCTCGGCGACCAACCGCGTCCCGTCGGCGTGGTTGGCGGCGAGCGGCTTCTCGACCAGCACGTGCTTGCCGGCGCGTAGCGCGGCGAGGGCGACCTCGAGGTGGGTGCCGGCCGGCGTGGCGATCGCCACGGCACCCACCGAGTCGTCGGCGAGCACCCGGGCCAGATCGTCGGTCGCACCGACCGTCGAGTAGTCGCCGAGCACCGTGCGGGCCCGACCGAGATCGAGGTCACAGAGCCAGCGCAGCCGGAACGCCGGGCTGGACATGAAGTTGCGGACCAGGTTGGGGCCCCAGTAGCCGGCGCCGATGACGGCTACGCCGATGGGCTCGTCCGGCATGGCAGGCGGATGAGTCACGGATGTCCATTTCGTCGGGGGGCATGCTGACCCGGGCGGAGCCGGGCCGACCCGGGCCACCGCCGGATGGGCGCGGCCCACCGGTGGGCCCAGCGGAGAGGGTCCGTTCGGGAAGCTACCGAGCGTTGCCACGCCGACGCCAGCACTGTGACGTAAACCCGGCACAACCGCGCGGTCAGGAGGTACCTTCGTTGGCCGGGGTCCACCTGTCGGCCAGTACCGGCCCGGATGGTCGGTTCCTTCCGGCCGGAGAGTCGGCCGCTTCGCAGCACAGGATCGGTTTCCCGACATCGGCGGCGCCGGTGACCCCCTACCGTGTGCGCCGCACCTCCGGCAGCTCTGACACACTGCCGGTGACCAGGGAGGATCACCGCTCATGAGTGCAACCGCAGCGCGCCCGGGCGCCACCGCCGCCAGCTCCGCCGACGTGGCCGACACGGCGAGTATCGGTGCCGGCACCCGCGTCTGGCACCTGGCCCAGATCCGCGAGGACGCGTCGGTCGGCCGCAACTGCATCATCGGCCGGGGGGCGTACGTCGGTCCGGGGGTCCGGCTCGGCGACAACGTGAAACTGCAGAACCACGCCCTCGTCTACGAGCCGGCGCAACTCGACGACGGAGTGTTCATCGGGCCGGCGGCGGTGCTCACCAACGACGAGTACCCCCGGGCGGTCACCCCGGACGGGCGGCTGAAGACCGGCGACGACTGGACCGCGGTCGGTGTCACCATCGGCACCGGCGCGGCGATCGGTGCCCGGGCGGTCTGCGTCGCCCCGGTGCGGATCGGCCGCTGGGCGACGGTCGCCGCCGGTGCCGTGGTCACCCGGGACGTCCCGGACTTCGCCCTGGTCGTCGGGGTGCCGGCGCGTCGGGTCGGCTGGGTCGGCCGGGCCGGCGTACCGCTGGTCGAGGACGGCGACGGCCGGTACGTCTGCCCCCGCACCGGGCAGCGCCACGTCGAGCGCGACGGGCAGCTCACCGAGGAGTGAACCCGGCCAGCCCACGTCCGCACGGCAGGATCATCGGCGGTCCGAGGGCCGGGGTCAGGCGTGGGTACGGTGCTTGCGCTCGGGCGCGCCCGCGGCGACCTTCTCAGCGGTCTGATCGACCGACACCGCCTCGGTCGGGACCGCGTCCACCGGCAGGGTCTCCTCCGACGCCTCCTCCGGGGCCTGCGCAGTCGTCGTTGTCGGCTCGGCCTGCTGCGCGGCCGTCTCGGGCCGCGGCTCCGCCGGCTCAGGTTCCCGCGCTGTTTCCTGCGCTAGTTCCTGCGCCGCCGGTTCTGGTTCCCGCAGCCCGGCGAGCCGTTGCTGTTCGGTGGCCAGCTCGGCCTGGACCGCACTGAGCGTACGCCGAGCCTCGTCGGACTCCTGCCGGGTGAGCACCATCTGGTGCCGCAGGTCAGCGAGGGCCTGCTGCGCCTCGGCGACCTCCTGCAGTACCTCGGTGAGCTGCTGACCGGCGGAGACGACCTCACGCTGGGCGGACGCCACCTGCTGCTGACTGCTGGCCAGCTGACGCTGGGCAATCGCCGCGTGCTCCTCGGAGAGACGTCGGACACTCGCGGCGTGCTCGTCGGCGCTGCCCCGGGCGCTCAGCGCGTACTCCTCGGCCTGCTGGCGGATGGTCACCGCCTGTTCCTCGGCCCGGGAGCGGATGTGGGTGGCGTACTCCTCGGCCTCACCGCGCTGGTTCGCGATGATCTCCTGGGTGGTGTCGCGCCACTGCTCCACCTCCTGCTCGGCGGCGGCCCGCAACTCGCCGATCTCCTGCTCCATCGTCGCGCGGCGCCGGTCGACCTCCTGCTGTACGCGGTCGCGCAGCTCGGCGACCTCTGCTTCGGCGGTACTGCGCAGCATGGTCACCTCCTGCTCGACCTGGTCACGTCGGGCGGCGAGCTCCTGGTCCAGCTCGGCGCGGGTCTGCGCGACGAACGCGTCGGTCTCGGCGTGGGTCCGGGTGACGTACTCGGTGGCCTGCTCGACGGCCTGAGCGGCCTCCCGGTGGGCCGACTCGGCGGCGGCCTCGCCTTCGGTACGGATCCGTTCGGCGTCCTGCCGGGCGGCGGCGACCGCCGCCTCGGCGGCCTCGCGCAGGTTCGCCGCCTCCTCCTGGGCGGTGGTGACCAACCGGCTGGCGTCCATCCGGGCCTGGGTGACCAGCCGTTCGGCCTCGGCCTGGGCGTCGGTCAGGGTCCGGTCGGCGGTCTCCTGGGCGGTGCTGACCGCGTTGCTGGCCTGCTCCTGGGCGGTGGTGACGGTCTGCCTGGCTTCCCGCTGCGCGGCCTTGATGGTGTCGTCGGCCTC
Source organism: Micromonospora sp. LOL_013 (assembly GCF_048060315.1). Taxonomy (NCBI): domain Bacteria; kingdom Bacillati; phylum Actinomycetota; class Actinomycetes; order Micromonosporales; family Micromonosporaceae; genus Micromonospora; species Micromonospora sp. LOL_013. The sequence goes on along the minus strand of NZ_JBHMIQ010000006.1, from coordinate 48,207 downwards.
GCGCCGCGCCGCGTGCAGTGCGTCGTCGGCCTGCTGCTGGGCGGTGGCGATGAGCTGGTCGGCCTCCTCCCGGGCGGCGACCAGCGCCGCCTCGGCCGCTGCCCGCAGGTTGTCCGACTCCTCGCGGGCGCTGGTCACGGTCGCCTCGGCCTCGGCGCGGCGGGCGGCGTTGGCGCGGTCCTCCTCGGCGCGGCGGGCGGCGAGCGCCAGCTCGAAGTCGCGCATCGCGGTGTCGGCCTGCTGCCGGGCGTCGGCGAGTACCTGCTCGGCCTCGGCGCGGCGGGCGTCGATCTCCTCGGCGGCGTTGAACCGAATCTCTTCGGCCTGGTCCTCGGCGAGTCCGAGAATCTGCTCGACCCGGGGGCCGAGGTGCCGGAACGACACCTGGTCCAGGAAGCTGGTCTCCCGCCGGGCCTCGGTCAGATCCGTCTGGAGCTGCTCGATCTGCGCGGCCAGGGTGTGCATCTGTACGTAGATCTGTTCCCGCTCCGCGCCGAGCGTGGCCAGCTCGTTCTCGGTACGGGCGATGTAGCGGTCGACCTGACGTCTGTCGTACCCCCGCAGCGCCAGCTCGAAGTTGGGCCCCGACCCGGAGTCCCCGTCAAGGTTGAAGAGTTCTTCGCCTTGCGCCATGGCTCCATCCTCACACGCAACGCCCTGTTGCGGGGCGATACCCATGCTCCTGACAGGACGCGCGTCACTTCGGTTGATTTGCCAGGTGTGAACCATTCGCTCAGCGGGTATACAGGAACACCGGCGGTGACCAGGCGCGTCGCCCCGGGCGGCAGGCTGGCAGGGACACATACAGCAGGGGACCGGGCACCGAACGCGAAGGGCCACGCCGGTGGTGCGGCGCGGCCCTTCGTCGGTGTGGTTCAGGTGGTCAGTGCACCGCAACGGTGCGGCACCGGGTGGTCAGCTCGCCGACTTGGCGTTGACCGGCTCGGCGCTGTCGTCGGCCTTGCCGCTGTCCGCGCCGCCCTGCGGCACGCCGGGAACGATCCCGGCCAGGCCGGAGAGCATCTGGCCCAGCTGCGACGTGACCGCGTCCTTCTGCCGGTTCAGGTCCTCGACCTCGCGGCGAGCGGCCTGGGTGGTCAGCTCGGCCTCGGTCCGGGCCTCGGTGAGCAGCCGGTTGGCTTCGCTGCGCGCCTCGTTGAGGGTCTTGTCCGCCAGCGACTTCGCCTTGTCCACGGTCTCCTGGGCGGACCGCTCCGATTCGATTCGGCGTGCCTCGGCGCGCTGCTCGATCTCCTTCGCCCGGTCTTCGGCGGCCCGGGCGCGCCCTTCGGCCTCGGCGACCATCCGCTGGGTCTGCGCGACCTGGGCAGCGTGCCGTTCCGACTCTTCCCGCTCGGCCTTCTCCCGGCGCTCGGCCAGCTGCAGCTCCAGCGCCTGCAGATCCTTGTCCCGCTTGTCGCGAGCGTCGGTGAGCAACTTGGTGGCCTCGGCCCGCTTCTCCTCGGCCTCCCGGGCCGCCTTGGCCCGCAGCTGGGTGATCTCCCGCTCCGCGGTGGCCCGCAGGGTGGCGACCTCACGCTCCACGGTCGACTTCAGCTCGGCGACCTCGTGTGCGGTGACCGCGCGCAGCTGCTTGGTCTCCCGGTCCGCGTCGGCCCGCAGCGTGTCCGCCTCGCGCCGGGCCTGCACCCGGACCTCGGCCGCTTCCCGCTCGGCTGCGGTCCGGACGCTGCCCGCCTCCCGCTCGGCCCCGGCCTTCATCGCGGCGGCCTCGGCCCGCGCCTTGTCGGTGATCTCCCGGGCCTCCAGCCGGGCTGCGGAGAGGATGCCCTCGGACTCCCGCTTGGCCTCACCGCGGTGGTCGTTGGCCTGCTCCTCGGCCAGCCGGAGAATCTGCTCCACCCGGGTCCCCAGGCCGGAGAGGGTGGGCCGGTTGTTCTCCTCGAGCTGCTTGTTGGTGTCGGTGAGCTTCTGTTCGACCGCGTTGAGCCGCTGCTCGGCCTGGCGGAGCCGGCGCTGCGCGTCGTTCATCCGCTGCTCGGCCTCAGCTCGAGCCTGCTCCGACTGGGTGAGGGCGGCTACCAGCCGCTGCAGGTGGTCATCCACCTGGTTGCGGTCGTAGCCACGAAGCACGACGGTGAAGTCGTGCGGAGCGCTGGCGTTATCGAAGAACGCAAGGGAGGACTGCTGCTGGGGCATTGAGACATAGTGGCAGACGTACCTAGGTGTTTCGCAAGAGCGAACTGCCCGTCACCACGATAGCCGACATGGTCATCTTTTCTCAGCCGACCGGCGATCGGTCTACGAATTGTAGGCGCGCGCGTACGCAACGAAGTCTTTTTGGTCGTCGGGCCATCGCCGTCCACCCTGTCCGGAGCCCGGTCAGCGCGACGTCTGCCCAGCTCAGAGCGGTTCCTCTGGGTGGTTCCGGGCAACGCCGGCAACGTCGGGTGGGGTCATGCCCGGCCGGCGGGCCGGCCGCCGACGAACCGTTCCGTCGCCGGTGTCACACCGGGTGGCTCGCCGCCGGGGCACCGTACCTGAAAACCGGTGAAGTTGTCGGTCCGCTTCCTTTCGGCATTCCCGACCGACCAGTTCCGGTCCGTCGATCCGCATCAGCGGACCGGAGCTGGCCGGCCAGTCGGCACGACCGGGCCGGTTCGTGACTCAGGCCGGCTGGTCCGTGGCCGCGGCCGGCTGGACCAGCTCGACCAGGACGCCGCCAGCGTCCTTCGGGTGCACGAAGTTGATCCGTGAACCGGCGGTGCCCGGCCGGGGTGCGTCGTAGAGCAGCCGCAGTCCGCGCTCGCGCAGCGCGGCGCACGCCGCGTCGATGTCCACCACCGTGTACGCCAACTGCTGCATCCCGGGGCCGTTGCGGTCCAGGAACTTGGCGATGGTCGACTCGGCGGACAACGGGGCGAGTAGCTGCACCTGACCGCCGTCGGGCACCGGCCCGACGGCGAGCATGGCCTCGCGTACCCCTTGGGCGTGATTGACTTCCAGGTGTACGCAGCGCATGCCGAAGGTGCGGGTGTAGAAATCGAGCGCGGTGTCCAGATCCGCCACCGCGATCCCGACATGATCGATCTTCAGCAGGCCGATGTCTGTGACATAGTCCGCAGCGGCCTCGGCAGGAGCTTCTTCCGTCATGGCGATAGTCTGGCCGAACCATCGTTAAGTTGTTGCCGGCACCCCGGCCTTGTCCCACTGTGCGGAGGCGGAATCCCATGACCTCGGTGATCGTCAGCGGCGCACGCACCCCGATGGGCCGGTTACTCGGCAACCTGAAGGACTTCCCGGCCACCGCCCTCGGCTCGACCGCGATCTCCGCCGCCCTCGGTCGCGGCGGCGTCGACCCCGGTCAGGTGCAGTACGTCATCATGGGCCAGGTGCTCCAGGCAGGCAGCGGCCAGATGCCGGCCCGGCAGGCCGCGGTCGGCGCCGGTATCACGATGAGCGTACCCGCGCTCACCATCAACAAGGTCTGCCTTTCCGGTCTCGACGCGATCGCGCTCGCCGACCAGTTGATTCGGGCCGGCGAGTTCGACGTCGTGGTGGCCGGCGGGATGGAGTCGATGACCAACGCGCCGCATCTGCTGCGGGGCCAGCGCGCCGGCTACAAGTACGGCGACGTGGTGGTCGCCGACCACATGGCCCTGGACGGGCTGACCGACGTGTTCGACTGCTGCGCGATGGGCGAGTCGACCGAGCGGCACGGCGCCCGGCTCGGCATCAGCCGGGCCGAGCAGGACGCCTTCGCCGCCACCAGCCACCAGCGGGCCGCGGTCGCCCAGAAGAACGGCGTCTTCGCCGAGGAGATCACCCCGATCGAGGTGCCGCAGCGCAAGGGCGACCCGGTCCGGCTGCTCAACGACGAGGGAATCCGGCCGGACACCACTGCCGAGACGCTGGCCCGGCTCCGTCCCGCCTTCACTCCGGACGGCACCATCACCGCCGGTAGTTCGTCACCGATCTCGGACGGCGCGTGCGCCGTGGTGGTGATGAGCCGGTCCCGGGCCGAGGCGCTCGGCCTCAACTGGATCGCCGAGATCGGTGCGCACGGCAACGTCGCCGGCCCGGACAACTCGCTGCACTCCCAGCCGTCCAACGCCATCCGGCACGCCCTCGGCAAGGCCGGGATGACCGTCGCCGATCTCGACCTGATCGAGATCAACGAGGCGTTCGCCGCCGTCGGCGTGCAGTCGACCCGGGACCTCGAGGTCGATCCAGGGATCGTGAACGTCAACGGCGGCGCGATCGCTCTCGGTCACCCGATCGGCATGTCCGGCGCCCGGCTGGCGCTGACTCTCGCGCTGGAGCTGCGTCGGCGTGGCGGTGGGACCGGCGCCGCCGCGCTCTGCGGCGGCGGCGGGCAGGGCGACGCCCTGATCCTGCGGGTGCCGACCGCGAAGTGACTGCGGGTGCTGACCGCGAGGTGAGCCGGGGCGGCTCCCGCGACGTTCCGGATCTCGTCCGGCGGGCCCGCGCCGGCGACGCCCGGTCCGTGGCGCGGCTGATCACGCTGGTCGAGTCCGGCGGGCCGCTGCTGCCGCAGATCGCCGCCGAGCTCGCCGGGCACACCGGGCACGCCCTGGTCGTCGGGCTGACCGGCGCGCCCGGCGTCGGCAAGTCGACCACCACCAGCGAGCTGGTCCGGGTGCTGCGCGGCCGGAACCTGCGGGTCGGCGTCCTTGCCGTCGATCCGTCCAGCCCGTTCACCGGCGGGGCGATCCTCGGCGACCGGGTACGGATGCAGGACCACGCCACCGACCCGGGCGTGTACATCCGCTCGATGTCCAGCCGGGGCCACCTCGGCGGGCTGTCGTCGGCGACCCCGGCGGCGGTGCGGGTCCTCGACGGCGTCGGCTGCGATGTGGTGCTGATCGAGACGGTCGGCGTCGGGCAGGCCGAGGTCGAGGTGGCCGGGCTGGCCGACACCACGGTGGTGCTACTCGCCCCTGGCATGGGCGACGCCGTGCAGGCGGTGAAGGCCGGCATCCTGGAGATCGCCGACATCTTCGTGGTCAACAAGGCCGACCGGGACGGTGCCGACGGCACCGTACGGGACTTGAAGGGCATGCTCGCGCTGACCGCCACCGCCCCGGGCGGCTGGCGTCCGCCAGTGCTGCGGACCGTGGCCGCCAACGGCGACGGTCTTGACGATCTGGTGACCGCGATCGAACGGCACCGCGACTGGCTGGCCGGCCGGGGCGAGCTCACCGCCCGTCGGGCCCGGCGGGTCGCCGCCGAGGTCGAGGCGATCGCGATCGGCACGCTGCGCGAGCGGATCAGCTCGCTGCGCGGCGGTACGCTGCCCGCCGAACTCGCCGCCGAGGTACTCGCCGGCCGGCTCGACCCGTACGCCGCCGCCGACCGGCTGCTCACCGAGCTGACCCGGCCCACCCCGACGCCGTCTTGACCCGGTTGCGCTGACCGCTCTCCGACCCCGCGCTGGTCCGGCTGCCGCCACCCCCGCTGGTCGGCTACTGGTGCAGGCGCGGTCGGCGCACCGACGCGAGGTCCGCTAGGGTCGGCGCGTGCCCACCACCGTCGATCTCCCGATCATCGAGCTAACGGCTGCGACCGTCGGCTACCTCAGTGCCGAGCCGGTGCTGCGTGACGTGACGCTGACCGTGCGACCCGGTCACCTGCTGGCGGTCACCGGGCCGTCCGGTGCGGGCAAGACGACCCTGCTGTCGGCGATGGCCGGCCTGCTGCGGCCGATCGGCGGATCCATCTCGCTCGGCGGTGAACCGCTGCGCGACCGCGACCACGCCGTGGATCGCAAGGTCGTGCTGGTCCCACAGGACAACGGCCTCGCCGCGGTGCTGACGGCGGGGGAGAATTTGCAGGTGGCGCTGATCGCTGTCGGGATGAGCCCGGCGGCAGCGCGGCGGGCCGGCGCGGCCGCACTCGACCGGCTCGGCCTCGCCGGTCAGTCCGACCAACTCGTCGAGGAGCTCTCCGGTGGCCAGCAGCAGCGGACCGCGTTGGCCCGGGCGCTGGCGCTGCACGGTGACGTGCTGCTCGCCGACGAGGTGACCAGCGAGCTGGACGCGGCCAACCGGCAGCTGGTCCTCGACCTGCTACGGGCCGAAGCTGACCGGGGTGCAGCCGTCGTCTTCGCCACCCACGACCCGGAGGCGGCCGCCGCCTGCGACGCCGAACTGCACCTGCGCGACGGCCGGGCCGAACTGACCCGACAGTGGCCCGATCGGCAAGTGATCTAGAAGGATCTGGCCGGTATATCGACCATGATTCTTTCAGATCGCGGCGCACCCGGGCGGCATCGCGGCGGACCCGGGCGGCACCGCTGCGAACCCGGTCGGCGCGGGCAGGTCCGGCCCGGTCCTTGCGCCGCTGTTGCAGGTCCGGTGGCGGTGAGTACGCCGGACTGCTCGAACACCAGCCAGTCGAGGCCACCCGCGTGCCCAGCAGGCAGGTTCCATGGCAACCACATCGGGTGATTCTCGGCGCTGCGCCGGCTGCGGCAGCCGCCAAGCCGACACGGCCGGCATTCCGACACCGGCCGGCCCAGCCGCGGGTCACAATCGCGGTGCCACCTCTGCGGCGACGAGTTCGATGTGGTCGAGGTCGGCCAGGTCCAGCACCTGCAGGTAGATCCGTTGGGCGCCAATCTCGGTGTACCGGCCAATCTTGTCCACCACCTCGGCCGGCGTGCCGGCCAGACCGTTCGCGCGCAGCTCGTCCGGCTCCCGGCCGATGACCGCCGCCCGTCGCGCCACCTCGGCGTCGTCGCGACCGCAGCACAATACCAGTGCGTTGGACAGCCGCAGGCCGTCCGGATCGCGGCCGGTCTCGGCGCAGGCCGCCCGGACCTGCTGGAACAGCCGCGCCGACTCGGTGAGGCCCTCGAACGGCACGTTGAACTCATCGGCGTAGCGGGCAGTCAGCTGCGGGGTCCGACGGCGGCCCTTCCCACCGAGCAGCACTGGCGGCCGGGGCCGCTGCACCGGCTTGGGTAGCGCCGGTGAGTCGGTGACCTGGTAGTACCGGCCCTGGAAGTCGAAGGTGTCGCCGACCGGGGTCTCCCACAGGCCGGTGATGACCGCCAGCTGCTCGTCGAGCCGGTCGAATCGCTCGGCCAGCGACGGGAACGGCACCGCGTACGCGGTGTGCTCGGCGGCGAACCAGCCGGCCCCGATGCCGAACTCGACCCGCCCGCCGCTCATCTCGTCGACCTGCGCGACGGTGATCGCCAGCGGGCCGGGGTAGCGGAAGGTGGCGGCGGTCATCAGGGTGCCGAGCCGGATCCGACTGGTGTCCCGGGCCAGCCCGGCAAGGGTCGTCCAGGCATCGGTGGGGCCGGGCAACCCGTCGCTGCCGCCCATCGCCAGATAGTGGTCGGACCGGAAGAAGGCGTCGTACCCGGCGTCTTCGGCGCAACGGGCCACCGCGAGAAGCTGCTGGTAGCTGGCGCCCTGTTGAGGTTCGGTGAAGATCCGCAAGTCCACGCCGTCGAGCATAGGCCGGTCAGGACGATCGGGCCGGGTGCACCGGTACGCCCGGTAGGAGACGTTGTCGTCGGGGACCTGACCGGCCAGCACCGCGCTACCTGGAACCCAACCCGGTTACCCTGTGTCGTTGCTGAACGCCGCCGCTTGAAGTGAGGAAGAGCGACCATGCGCTGGTCCCGACTACACGTGCCCACGTTGCGTGCGGACCCGGCGGAGGCCGACGCGCCGAGCCACCGGCTGCTGCTGCGGGCCGGTTACCTGCGGCAGCTGATGGCCGGCCACTACTCGCTGCTGCCGCTGGCGGTGCGGGTACGGGCGAAGGTGATCGAGGTGATCCGCGACGAAATGGCGCGGATCGGGGCGCAGGAGTTCAGCCTGCCCGCGTTGCATCCGGCGGAGATCTGGCGTCGGACCGGCCGGTGGGACTCGATGGGTGAGGAAATGTTTCGGCTGCGTGACCGCAGGGGTGCTGACCTGGCGTTGGGCATGACCCACGAGGAGGTGTTCACGACCCTTGCCCGGGAGCTGAACTCCTACCGGGAGCTGCCGCAGCTGTGGTACCAGTTCCAGACCAAGTTCCGGGACGAGCCGCGGCCCAAGGCCGGGCTGATGCGCACCCGCGAGTTCACCATGAAGGACTCGTACAGCTTCGACCTGGACCGGGCCGGGCTGGACCGGTCCTTCGACCTGCATCACGACGCGTACCGACGGATCTTCGACCGCCTGGGTATCCCGGCGGTGGCGGTGCAGGCGTCCAGCGGCGCGATGGGCGGGTCGGCGTCGGTCGAGTTCATGTGCCCGGCACCGACCGGCGAAGACCAGGTGGTCGACTGCCCGGCCTGTGGCTACGCGGCGAACCTGGAGAAGGCGACCTCGCGGCTCGATCCATCGACGGACTCCGCTGGGTCCGCCGCCCCGCAGCCGTTCGACACCCCGGGCGTACGGACCATCGACGACCTCGCGGTGCGCTTCGCCGCGCCGGCCGACCGGCAGATCAAGACCCTGGTGTACCTGCTCGACGGCCAGCTCACCCTGGTGCTGCTGCGCGGCGACCACCCGCTCAACGAGCCGAAACTGGTCGACGCCACCGGCGCGGCGCAGCTGCGGCCGGCAGCCGGCGACGAGATCCGGGCGGCGCTGGGGGCGGCCCCGGGCAGCCTGGGCGCGATCGGGCTGACGGGTCTGCCGGTGATCGCCGACGAGGCGTTGCGCGGCCGGCGGGACATGTTCACCGGCGCCAACGTCGACGGCGTCCACCTGCGTGGCGTCGACGTCGACCGGGACATCGCCGTCGGCGCCTGGGCCGACCTGCGCGAGGTGGCCGCCGGCCAGCCGTGCGTGACGTGCGGGGAGCCGCTGCGGGTACGCCGGGCGATCGAGGTCGGGCACATCTTCAAGCTCGGCCAGCGCTACAGCGAGGCGCTGGACGCGTCGGTGCTCGATCCGGCCGGCAACCGGATTCCGGTGGTGATGGGCAGCTACGGGATCGGGGTGGAGCGGGCGATCGCGGCGATCGTGGAGAGCCACCACGACGCCAAGGGCATCGTCTGGCCGGCGGCGGTCGCCCCGTTCGAGGTGGCGGTGGTCGTCGCTCAGGTCGACGACGGTCCGGTGGCCGAAACCGGCGAGCGGATCTACCAGCGGCTGCGCGGCGGCCGGGTGGACGTGGTGATCGACGACCGAGCGGAGCGGGCCGGGGTCAAGTTCCGTGACGTCGAGCTGGTCGGCATTCCGTTGCGGGTCACTGTCGGAAAGCGGTCGTTGGCCGAGGGCGTGGTCGAGGTGACCGACCGGGCCGCCGGGGAGACGGTGCGGGTGCCGGTGGACGAGGTGGTCGATCATCTCTGGCGGCGGCTGCGGCCGACCGGCTGAGGCGGCATCCGTCGACGATCTCAGCCAGTGGGCTTAGCGATCGTTCAGTACGGGCTCTAGACTCGGATCCGCCCGGACCCGAGGAGGCCCCGATGGACGCCGAACAGATCGCCGCCGGTCGTGCCCGCTGGCAGGCCCGCTACGACGCCGCGAAGAAACGCGACGCGGACTTCACCACGCTGTCCGGCACGACGGTGGACCCGGTCTACGGTCCGCCCGACGGCGCCGACCACCCGGGCTTCGAACGGATCGGCTGGCCCGGCGAGTACCCGTACACCCGGGGGTTGTATCCGACCGGCTACCGGGGGCGGACCTGGACCATCCGGCAGTTCGCCGGCTTCGGCAACGCCCGGCAGACCAACGAGCGCTACAAGATGATCCTCGGAGCCGGCGGCGGGGGGCTGTCGGTGGCCTTCGACATGCCGACGCTGATGGGCCGCGACTCCGACGACCCGCAGTCGCTCGGCGAGGTCGGCCACTGCGGGGTGGCTGTCGATTCCGCCGCCGACATGGACGTGCTCTTCGACGGCATCGACCTGGCGGCGGTCACCACCTCGATGACCATTTCCGGGCCGGCGGTGCCGGTGTTCTGCATGTACCTGGTCGCCGCCGAACGGCAGGGCGCCGACCTGGCCACCCTGGACGGCACCCTGCAGACCGACATCTTCAAGGAGTACATCGCCCAGAAGGAGTGGCTGTTCGGCCCCGAGCCGCACCTGCGGCTGATCGGTGACCTGATGGAGTTCTGCGCGCGGCGGATCCCGCGCTACAAACCGCTGTCGGTCTCCGGATACCACATCCGGGAGGCCGGCTCCACCGCCGCGCAGGAGCTGGCCTACACCCTCGCCGACGGCTTCGGCTACGTCGAGCTGGGGCTCTCCCGCGGGCTGGACGTCAACCGGTTCGCCCCCGGGCTGAGTTTCTTCTTCGACGCGCACGTCGACTTCTTCGAGGAGATCGCGAAGTTCCGCGCCGCCCGGCGGATCTGGGCCCGCTGGCTGCGCGACGAGTACGGCGCCACCGACGAACGCGCCCTCTGGCTGCGGTTCCACACCCAGACCGCCGGGGTGTCACTGACCGCGCAGCAACCGGTCAACAACGTGGTACGTACGGCGGTCGAAGCGCTCGCGGCGGTGCTCGGCGGCACCAACTCGCTGCACACCAACGCCCTGGACGAGACCCTGGCGCTGCCCACCGACGAGTCTGCGGAGATCGCGTTGCGGACCCAGCAGGTGCTGATGGACGAGACCGGGGTGGCCAACGTCGCCGACCCGCTCGGCGGTGCCTGGTACGTCGAGGCGCTCACCGACCGGATCGAGGCCGAGGCGGAGGAGATTTTCGCCCGCATCCGCCAGCTCGGCGGCGACGGCCCGCACCCGATCGGGCCGATGACCTCCGGCATTCTGCGCGGCATCGAGGACGGCTGGTTCACCGGGCAGATCGCCGAGGCGGCGTTCGCGTACCAGCAGGCGGTGGAGGACGGCCGGAAGAAGATCGTCGGCGTCAACTGCCACACCGGTACGGTCGCCAAGGAGCTGGAGATCCTGCGGATCTCGCACGAGGTGGAGGTCGAGCAGCGCCGGCTGCTGGCCGCCCGTAAGGCCGACCGGGACGACGCGCTGGTCCGCCGCCGACTCGACGACCTGGTCACTGCGGCCCGGGACGGCGACAACATGGTGCCGGCGATGCTCGACGCGGTCCGCGCCGAGGCGACCCTCGGCGAGATCTGCGACGCGCTGCGCGCCGAATGGGGCGTCTACCGCGAGCCGGCCCGCTTCTGACCCGACCCCGCGCTCCTGACCTGGGGGGCCGGTGCCGGCCACCCAATCGGGGGCAGCGGTTCCAAGGGATTCATGGTAGGCAGTACGCCGTGACGGGACTTGCGGTGAGCTGCCGACGGGTGGTGCAGATCTACCGGGGCGAGGCCGGCGACGTGGTCGCGCTCTCCGGCGTCGACCTGCGGATCAACCCCGGGGAGATGCTCGCCCTGGTCGGCCCGTCCGGCTCCGGCAAATCGACCCTGGTGGCGCTGCTCGCCGGGCTGATGCGCCCGTCCGCCGGCCGGGTCAGCGTCGGCAGCTACGACCTGGGCAAACTCTCCGACCGGGAGGTCGCCCGGTTGCGGGGCACCCAGATCGGCGTGGTGCTGCAGGGCGCCGCCCGTAACCTGCTGCCGTACGCGACGTTGCGCCGCAACGTCTGGCTGGCCCAGCGGCGGGCCGCCGCCACCGCCGGCATCGACCTGGACGACCCGGACCGCATCCTCGACCTGGTCGGGTTGCCCGGCCGCGGCAATGACCGGCTCGCCGAGCTGACGCCGGGCGCCCGGCAGCGGGCCGCGCTCGCCGTCGGCGTCGCCGCCTCGCCCGGCCTGCTGCTGGTCGACGAACCGACCAGTCAACTCGACACCCGGGGCCGCGACGAAGTGCTCGACGCGCTGGAGACGATCAACCGGGAACGGGAGACCACGATCGTGGTGGTGACCCACGACGCGCAGGTGGGTGCCCGGCTCGGTCGGGCGGTGACCATCCGGGACGGCCGGGTCGGCGCCGAGGGCCGCGACGGTGAGGACTTCGCGGTGGTGGCCGGCGACGGTACGGTGCAGCTGCCGCCCGAGGTGCTCGGCGACTTCCCACCCGGCACCCTGCTGCGGGTGGCCCAGGCCGACGGCGCGGTAACCCTGGTCGTGGGCGGGGCCGCCCCGCCCGGTCTGCTGCCCGACGGCGTCGACGGCACAGGAGTCTGAGTGTTCGCACTGCTCGTCGGCGCGGTCCGGGCTCGGGCCGGTCAGGCCGTCGCCCTGCTGGTGCTCACCGCACTCGCGGTCACCGCCACCACCGCCGCCCCCTGGTACGCGGCGGCGACCACCCGTACCGTCGCCGAGGCTGCGGTCGACGCGGCCGGCCCCAACCTGCTGGCCGCCCGCGCCACCGGCCGGGTCGCCAGCACCGCCGCCGAAGTCGCCGCCGACCAGCAGGTCGACCCGGCCGCCGGGGACCGCACCGAACTCGACGCCACCGGCGCCGACCTGATCGACCGGGCCCGGGACGCCGGCGCCGAGCGGATCGGCTACCCGGGTGCGGCGGCGAGCAGTTCGGTGTGGAGCACCGGGACCGTCGCCAGCGGCCAGGCCGAGCTGGCCGCCAGCCTGACGCACCGGGAGCAGGTCTGCGAACACCTGACCGTCACCGGCACCTGCCCGCAGCGCCCCGGCGAGGCGGTGCTCAGCGCACGCAGCGCCGAACGGCTCGGCGTCGGGGTCGGCGACCGGATCACCCATCAGTCGAGCCGCAGCGCACCGGTGCTCCTCACCGTCACCGGGACCTACCAGGTGACTGATCCGGGCGAGCCGTACTGGGCGTTCGACGATCTCAGCGGCGGCGGTACCGACGCCGACAGCGGTGACCCGGTCTTCGCCACCGCCGGCACGCTGGCCGCCGTACCGGCGGACAACCTGTTCGCCACCCACCACCTGGTGCTGCCGGCCGCCGCCTACCTCGCCGGAGTCGACCTGGCCACCGAGATCCGCCGGGACGACGGTGGTGGCGTCATCGGCCGTTGGCAGGTCCGCACCGACGCGGCGATCCTGGTGGACCAGATCGCCCGCCACCGCCAACTGGTCGAGCTCGGTGTCGCCGTCGCCGCCGGGCAACTGCTGCTGCTGTCCTGGTTCGCCCTGTTCTTCGCCGTCCGACACACCGCCGAGCACCGCCGCCGTGACCTGGGACTGGTCAAACTGCGCGGCGGTGCCCGATGGCGGGTGTGGCTGCTCACGGTGGGCCAGAGCGGGCTGCCGATGATCGTCGGCGCGCTGGTCGGTGTCGCCGCCGGCCTGGTGACCGCCCGGCTGCTCGCCGGTGCCGGCCCGGACCCGGAGCAGGCCGGCTCCGCCGCCCGGCTAGCCCTCGCCGCGACCGGCACCGCCGTCGCCGGCGCGCTGGTCGCCGCGATCGCCGCCGACCTGCGCAACGCCCGTGCCGCAGTGGTGGATCTGCTCCGGCACGTGCCGGCCCGGCAGCGCGGCTGGCGGGCCGATGTCGTCGACCTGATCGCGGTGGCCGTCGCCGGGGCCGGGCTTTACCAGGCGTACGTCGGCGCGGCTGAGCCGGACGAGGCCGGTGCTCTGGTGCTGCTCGCCCCGGCGTTGCTGGCCCTGGCAATCGCGCTGACCGCCGGCCGGGCGGCCACCCCGGTGGCCGGCCGGGCTGCGGCGGCCCTGCTGCGCGCCGGTCGGCTGCCCGCCGCGCTGGCCGCGCTGCACCTGGCCCGCCGGCCGGGGACCGCGCGGCTGGTCGCCCTGCTCACGGTCGGGGTGGCGTTGCTCGGCACCGCGATCGGCAGCTGGACCGAATCGGTCTCCGCGCGGGCCGTCCGGGCCACCCACGCCACCGGCGCCGACCAGGTGCTCACCGTGCAGGCCCGCAGCCGGGCCCACCTGCTGGCCGCGGTCCGCGCCGCCGACCCGTCCGGCCGGTACGCGATGGCGGTGGTCGGCAACAATCCCGGGTCGGCCCAGTACGTGCTCGCCGTCGACGCCTCCCGGTTCGCCCAGGTCGCCGCCTGGCACCCCGGCTACGGCCAGGTCGCCGCCGAGGTCGCCGCCGCGCTCACCCCGCCGGTCACCGAGGTTCGGGTCGGTGACGGTCCGCTGGTCCTGACCGCCACCGGACCGGACGAGGTGCCGGTCAGCGTCGTGGCGCACCTGGTCGACCCGGCCGGAGAGCCGGTGCAGGTGGTGTTCGGCCCGCTCGACACCGATCGTGCCGAGCATCCCGCCACGGTGACCGGATGCGGCCCGGACGGCTGCCGGCTGACGTCACTCGAACTGGTCCAACCTGCCTGGAACGGCGTACCGGTGCCGGCCGAACCCGATCTCACGATCACCCTGCACGATCTGGCCGGGGCCACCACACCCCGGCTGGACGCGGCGTACTTCGGCGACATCGGAAACTGGCGTGGCGCGGTCGCCGGTGGCGCCCTCGGCCCCCGGATCAGCGCCGGGCCGGGCGGTGTGACCCTCACTACCCCGTCACCGGGCGGGGTGCACCGGGAGCGGTCCACCCGGATCCATCCGATCGACGCGCCGGTGCCGGTGCCGGTGGTGCGTTCCGGGCCGGAGCTCGCCCCGGACGTTCCGGGCGAGCCACGGCTCGCCGTGTTCGGCGGTGCCGAGCTGCCGGTGCGGTACGTGTCGGTGGCCGCCGCTTTGCCGCAGGCCCGCCAGCGTGGGTACCTGGTCGACCTGGAACGGGCCGACCGGCTGGCCGACGGAGCCGGTTTCGGCGACGTGCCGCAGGTCTGGCTCGCCCCCGACGCGCCCGGGAACCTGACCGACCGGCTCACTGCCGAAGGGTTGACCATCATCGGCACCGATTCCCGGGCGGCGGTGATTGAGCAGCTCGGCCGCCAGGGTCCGCCATCGGCGCTGCGGTTCCAGTTGGCCGCCGGACTGATCGGGCTGCTGCTGGCGGCCGGGGCGCTGGCGGTGGTCGCCGCGGTGGAACGCGACGACCGGGCCGCCGAGTTGGCCGCTCTGCGGACGCAGGGGCTGCCGGCCCGCGCCGTTGCCCGGATTGCCTACGGCGGGTACGCCGTCGCCGTGGCGCTCGCGGTGGTTGTCGGCCTGGTGGCCACCGTGCTCGCCCAGCTGCCGATCCGGCAGACGATGCCGATCTTCGTCGACAACTGGGCCGCACTGCCGCTGCGGATCGGTCCGCAGGCCGTTCCGCTGCTGGTCAGCGTGCTCGTCGCGGTAGGGGTGCTCGGTGCGGCGGCCGCGTTCGCCGGTGCCCGGCTGGTCCGGGCCGTCGACTTGCGGGTCGGTCCGCCGGCCGGTTCCCGGGTCGGTCCGCCGGCCGGTCCGAACCCGCTCATGGCCGGCGACCGGGACGGAGACGTCGGATGATCTCCCTGCTGCTGTCGATGCTCGCCGCCCGGCGCGGGCAGGCGCTGGTCGTCTTCCTGCTGAGCGCGTTCGCCACCGCCGCCGCGGTGACCGGCCCGGCGTACCTGGCCGCTGCGGACCGGGCCGTCGTGGCGGCGGAGCTCGACGCTGCCGACCGTGGCGACCGCACGGTCACCCTGTCCGTCCCTGACGTGCTACCCGGGGAGGAAGCCGGCCTCCTGGCGGTCACCGGTGCCGTGCTCGACCTGCGCGGCTTCCGCACCGTCTACACCGTTCAGATGCCGATGCTCGGGTTGGAACCCGTCGCCACCGACATCTCCTACCTGGTCTTCCGCGAGGACGTCTGCGCCAACCTGCGGATGGTCGCGGGGCGTTGTCTGATGTCGCCGAACGAGGTCGTGATCGGGGCGGACACGGCCCGGCGGCTGGACCTGGCCCCGGGTACCCCGGTCACCGTCACCTGGGCCGACTACGCCCCGGTGCAGCGCAGCTACCGCCCGGGCGGGGCGCCGGCCGAGATCACCGTCGTGGGCGTCTACGAACCGGTGGACCCGGATGCGCTCTACTGGGGCCGGACGCCGTACTTCGTCCCAGGGGCCCTGGACGCCTACCGCGAACCGGTATTCACCGGCCGGTACGTCGTCGACGCCATCGACCGGGGCAGCGACTACCGGGGCGTGGATGCGCTGGCCGAGGCCGATGCGTTGGAACCGGACCGGCTGGCGGGCCTCAGCGAGCAGTTGGCCCGGCTCGCTGAGCAGGTTCGCGCCGACGGCGCCGGGTACGTCTACTTGTCCGACGACGTCGGACCGCTGCTGGAGCGGATCTCGTCGGCCCAGGCGCTGACCCGGCAGGTGGTGCCGGTCGCGGCCGTCCCGCTGGTGATCCTCTGTCTGTTCGTCGTCTTCGTCGCGGTCGCAGCCGGTACCGCGGCCCGCCGTACCGAGCTGGGCCTGATCGCGCTGCGCGGGATCCTTCGGCGGACCCGGTGGACGCTGGCCGCCGGTGAGCCGGCTGCCGCCATCGCCCTCGGCGCGCCGGCCGGCTACCTGCTCGGCTCGGTCGCCGTCGGGCTGCTCGCCGGCCTGCGCCTGGAGGAGGGCCGGTTCGCCCCGGTCACCTCGGGCACGGCCGTGCTGGCCGGCTGCGCCACCGTCGTCGGTGCGCTGCTCGCCGTGCTGGCCGCCCAGCGCCGGGAGCTGGCCAGCCCGGTCGCCGAGCTGCTGCGCCGGGTGCCGGCCCGGTCCCGACTCTGGACCTCGCTGCTGGCAGAGACGGTGATGGTGGCCCTGACCGCGGTCGCCGTGGCACAGCTGCGGCTGTTCGACAGCCAGCTGATCGGCGTGTCGTTGCTGGTGCCGGCGTTGATCGGAGTAACGGTGGCGTTGCTGGCGGCGCGGGTGGTGGCGCCGTTGACCGGCCGGCTCGGCGCGGTCGCGCTGCGCCGGGGCCGGCTCGGCCCGGCGCTGGGGCTGCTGCACCTGGCCCGGCAGCCGGCCAGCCAACGGCTGTTCACCCTGCTCACCGTCACCGTGGTGCTGACCGGCTACGCGGCCAGCGCGTTCGACGTGGCCCGCCAGTCGCGGGCGGCGCTGGCCGAGGTGCGCGGCGGCGCGGACCGGGTGCTGACCCTGCTGCCCGTCGACGCCGGCACGCTGCTGACGGCCGTACGGACGGTCGACCCGGTCGGCGAGTACGCGATGGCGGTCGGCTTCGCCGCCACCGACGCGGACGCCCCGGTGCTGCTCGCCGACACGTCGGCGTTGGCCGCCACCGCCCGCTGGCGACCGGAGTTCGGCCCGGCCGGCCCCGCTGACGTCGCCGAGGCGCTGCGCGGACCGGCCGCCACCGCGCCGATCACCGTCAACGGGACGGAGATCTCGGTGGACCTGGTCGTCGACGCCGCCCCGGCACAGCCCGACCCGTCGGCGGATCCGGGGCGGCCCGACCCGCAGGGCACCGGTCCGGCCGACGATGTACGGTTCACCGTCCACCTGCGGTCGCCGTCGGGCGGTGCGGCGGCCGAGGCCACGTTCGCCCGGTTGGGGCGGCACACCTACCGGATTCCGGTCGAGTGCGCCGACGGATGCCAGCTCGCCGGGCTGTCCGTCCGGCTCGAACCGGGCACCGCCGGTGCGGTCGACCCGGACACCGAGGTCGACCCTCGGGTGCGTGAGGTGACCCTCACCGGCCTCTCCGTCGATGGGGAGCAGCTACTCGGGCCGGCGGAGCTCACCGACGAGCAGCGCTGGCGTGATCCGTCCGGTGATCCGTCCGAGGCCGGGCCGGACGGGCTGCGACTGCTCGCCGGTGGGGCCGCCCCCGACCCGTGGGCGCTGCCGGCCGACACGCCGTACCCGTTGCCGGCTGTCACCGCCCGCGCCGACGACCGGGCATCCGGGCTGAACCCGACCACGGCGCTGCTACCCACCGGTGCGCAGCTGACGGCCGACGCCGATCCGGTCCCGGCGCTGCCGGCGCTGGGCGACCGCGGCTTCCTGGTCGACATGGAGTACGCCGTACGGGCGGTGCCCGAGAAGACCGGGCTCGAGACGGCCCAGGTCTGGCTCGGTCCCCGGGCACCGGCGGACCTCGCCGAGCAGCTGGACGCGGCCGGGCTCACCGTCACCGGCGAGTTCACCCCGGAGCAGGTCCGGGCCGGGTTGGACCGGCAGGCACCGGCCCTGGCGATCTGGTTCCACCTGCTCGCCGCCGCCCTGGCGGTGATCCTCGCCGGCTCCGGGATGGTGCTACTGGCCATGGTCGAACGGCGCCGTCGTGCCGAGGACCTGACCGCGCTGCGGACCCAGGGACTGCCGTCCCGGTCGGCGGCCGGCTCGCTGCGCTGGAGCGGTCTGCCCGCAGTGCTGCTGGCCGCGGCGACGGGGCTCGGCGGCGCGCTGCTCGCCTGGTGGCTGAGCGGCAGCTACCTGCCGGTCACCGTCGAGGAGGCGGTCCCGCTGGCCCCGGTGCGCTGGCCCCGGCCGGTCGCCGTGCTGCTCCCCGTGATCGGCGTCATGCTGCTGTTCGGGGCGGTGGCGCTGGCGTTGGGACGCGCCCTGCGCGTGCGAGACTAGGTAACCATGAGCGACCCACGTACCACCCCGTCGATTTTCACTCGCGGCGCGGTAGACCTCAGCTCGCTGCGCAGCGCAGCGCCGGCCGGCGGGAGCCGGCCGGACGGGACCCCGACCCGGGCCGGTGGCGGCCCGGCAGCCGGCGCACCGGCGGTAGCCGGTGCCGTCATCGATGTCACCGAGGCGACCTTCCAGACCGAGGTTCTCGAACGTTCGATGACCACACCGGTGGTCATCGACTTCTGGGCCGAGTGGTGCGAGCCCTGCAAGCAACTGTCGCCGCTGCTGGAGCGACTAGCGGCCGAGGGCGGCGGCGCCTGGACGCTGGCCAAGATCGACGTGGACAGCAACCAGCGTCTGGCGCAGATGTTCCGGGTGCAGAGCATTCCCATGGTGTACGCCGTCGTCGGCGGCCAGCCGGTCGACGCGTTCGCCGGAGTGGTGCCGGAGGCCCAGCTGCGGCAGTGGATCGGCGCCGTGCTCAAAGCCGGCGGCGTCACCGTCGAGGAGCCGGAGAATCCGCTGCTCAACGCCGCCGACGAGGCGCTGATGATGGGCGACCTGGAGGCCGCCGAGCAGGCCTACCGGAAGATCCTCAACGAGGCGCCGGCGGACACCGCCGCCGAGGCCGGGCTGGCCCAGGTCGCCCTGGCCCGTCGGGTGCAGGGGGTGGACCCGGCGGCCGCGCTTGACGCGGCGGCGTCGGCACCGGACGACGTACCGGCCCAGCTGCTCGCCGCCGACGTGGAGGTGCTCGGCGGTCAGGCGGAGCAGGCGTACCAGCGGTTGATCGACCTGGTCCGGCGCAGCGCCGGTGACGACCGGGAGACCGTCCGCAAACACCTGGTGTCGCTGTTCACCGTGGCCGGTCCGGACGACCCGGCGGTGACCAGGGCCCGCCGGGCGCTGGCCAGCGCACTGTTCTGAGCCCCGCCGATGCGCCGGATCGCCGTACTGGACGCACCGTCGAATCTCGGTCTGCGACCGCCGACCGGGACGTCGGTGCCTGGCTGCGCGAAAGCGCCCGGCGCACTGCGGGACCATCAGCTGGTGGGTCGGCTCAGCGCCCGTGACGCCGGGTGCCTCACCCCGCCCCGGTACGACCCGGCGGACTGGCGACCCGGTGACGGGGTCTGCCACGCCGGGTCGATCTCGGCGTACACGCTCGCCCTCGCCGGGCGGATCGGTGCCGTCATCGACGCTGGGGAGTTCCCGGTGGTGCTGGGCGGCGACTGCTCGATCCTGCTCGGCGGGGCGCTCGCCATGCACCGGCTCGGCGAGGCGGTCGGTGGGCGGATCGGCCTGGTCTACGTCGACGGGCACTCCGACTTCCGGCATCCCGGCAACGCCTCCTACGTCGGTGCGGCGGCCGGCGAAGGGCTGGCCCTGGTCACCGGGCGGGGCCAGCCGGATCTGGCGGGGATCGAGGGCCGCCGGCCGTACTTTCGCGACATCGACGTCGTGGTGCTCGGCATCCGGGCCCAGGACGAGTACCGGCTGGATCTGCAGGCGGCCGGTATCGTCACCCGCCCGGTGCCGGAGCTGCGTGCGGAGGGGGCGGCGCGCAGCGCCCAGTGGGCCCGTGACCAGCTGGCCGACTGCGCAGGCTACTGGGTGCATGTCGATGTGGACGTGCTCGACCCGGCGGTGATGCCGGCGGTCGACGCGCCGGATCCGGGCGGCATCGCCTTCGCCGAGCTGGAGCTGCTGCTCGCGGACCTGGTCGACACCCCGCACTGCCTCGGCGTCGAGCTGACCGTCTTCGACCCCGACTACGACCCGGACGGCAGCTACGCCGCCGACATCGTCTCGACCCTGGTGGCCGGCCTGCGCCCGGTGCACGCCGACCGCGTTCCGGTTGAGCAGGCACCGTCACCGGCAGCCGATTCGACTGTTGCCGCCCCTGCCGAGCAGGAGACACCGGCGGTTGCCGGGCTGCGGCCGGCGGTGCCGCCACCAGCGGTGACCTTGACGGTCGCGGATCGGAGCGCGCCAGGTGGTGGGGCGGCCAAGCCCGGACGGCTACGGCGGCAGGCGCCGTCCCCGCGGCCTCCTGACGCTGACTCCACCAACCCGTCGCCGCAACAACCGCCGGCCGCCGAACCGCCGGCTCCGTCCGCCGCCGACACGTGATCTGTTACCGCTGGGAATCGTCGCGCCACCATGCCGGAGTGGACTAAGCTGCTAGCTAACTGGGAGGTCTAGTCATGTCTGCCGAGGCCGTGCACTACAACATGCACGACGCCAAGACCCACCTCTCGCGCATCATCGAGCGGGTGGAGCGCGGCGAGGAGATCATCATCGACCGGGCAGGTACCCCGGTGGCGAAGGTGGTGCCGTTGGTACGTCGAGCCAATCGGACCGCGGTCGGCTCACTCGCGGGGCAGCTGGACCTGTCCGGGGACTGGGACTCGGCCCAGACCAACGCCGAGATCGCCGCCGACTTCGGCGTCGGCGCATGAGCCTGCTGCTGGACACCCACGTCGCGCTGTGGGCCATCACCGGCGACACCACCCTCGGCGACGACTTCCTCAACCGGCTCCGCCACGACCCGGACATCTTCCTGTCCCCGGTCAGCCTGTGGGAGATCACCATCAAGCAGGCCACCGGGAAGCTCACCGGCCCGACCGACCTCGCCGAACAAGTACGGAACATGGGTTTCGTCGAACTACCGGTGACCCACGCTCACGCGATCGCGGCCGGTCGCCTACCCGCGTATCACCGAGACCCCTTCGACAGAATGCTGGTGGCACAGGCAACCGTCGAGGGGATCACGCTCGCCTCCCGCGACTCGTCCATAGCGCTGTACGACGTGGACATCTTGAAGGTGTGACAACCCGGTCAGATCGATTTCGCCAACCAGGGGCCGTTGCCGGGTCAGCTGGCGGCGAGGCCACGTAGGAACCGCTCGGCGATCGGGACCGCCCGCCCGGAGCCGGAGCCGCCCTGCTCGACGAAGACGGCGAAGGCCAGGTCGCCCTGCCAGCCGACGAACCAGGCATGCGTGTTCGCCGGGTCGTCGTCGTACTCGGCCGTGCCGGTCTTGCCGTGCACCGGCTCGCCCGGCACGTCCCGCAACGCCTGCCCGGTGCCGTCGGTGACCACCTCACGCATCATCGTCCGCAGCGCCTGCACCGCCGCCGCGTCCAGCTGCGGGCCGTCCGGCACCGCCGACGGCGGCGGCGGCTCGACGATGAGCGTCGGCTGGCGCCACTGCCCCCGGACGACTGCGGCGGTGGCGCCGGCCATCGCCACCGGGCTGACCAGCGTGGTGCCCTGGCCGAAGGCGGCCGCGGCCCGTTCCGCCGGTGGGCCGCCGGCGGAGACCGCGCCGGTGAAGGCGGACACGCCGAGCCGCCACTCGCCTTCCAGCCCGAGCAGCCGACCCGCATCGGCCAGCCCGTCCGCATCCAACTGCGGGGTCAGTTCGACGAAGGTGGTGTTGCACGACTTGGCGAAGGCGGTCCGGAACGGCACCCGGCCCAGCTCGAAGCCGTCCGAGTTGGTGAACGTGCGCCCGTCAACGGTGGCCGTCTTCGGGCAGTCGACCGGCGCGTCCGGGTCGACCGCGCCGGCTTCGAGCAGGCCGAACGCGCTGACCATCTTGAACGTGGAGCCGGGCGGG
Source organism: Micromonospora sp. LOL_013 (assembly GCF_048060315.1). NCBI lineage: Bacteria > Bacillati > Actinomycetota > Actinomycetes > Micromonosporales > Micromonosporaceae > Micromonospora > Micromonospora sp. LOL_013. The sequence goes on along the minus strand of NZ_JBHMIQ010000006.1, from coordinate 26,286 downwards.
ACCTGTGCGGTCAACGCCAGGTTCTCCGTGCCGCCGTCGGGGCCGTTGGCGACGGCGACCAGCGCGCCGTCGCTGACCCGCACCGCCACCAGCGCGGCGCGCTGCTCCTCGTCGGCAAGCGCGGCGTCGGCGGCGGTCTGTACGGCCGTGTCCAGCGTGGTCCGCAGCGGCTCACCCGGCTGGGCGTCGGCACGAAACACCACCTCGTCACCGGAGACGCTGCCGTCCGGAGCTGTGCCGACGATCTGCACCGAATACCCGGGTACGCCGCGTAGCCGCTCCTCGTACCTGCCCTGCAGGCCGCCGTGGCCGACCAGGTCGCCGACCTCGTACCGGCCGGGGTGCGCCGCCATGTCCTGCCGTTGCACCGGGTCGACGGTGCCGAGCAGCGCGCGGGCGAACTCCCGGGTGGGGGCCAGGTCCCACTCCTGCCGGCGGAACTTGGTGCCGGGCAGCTCGTAGATCCGGTCCCGGATCTGCTCGTACGCCTCCTCGCGCAGGGTGACCACCTCGACGAAGGCGTCCGGTCTCGCCGCGTCGAGCCGGTCCGCCAGCCCGGAGACGTCCACCGGCGGGCTGATCGCCGGTCGGATCGCCCGGAACGCGGCGTCGAGCTGGGCGGCCAGGGCGGCCGGGTCGTCGACCTCGCTGGGCTGTACGCCGACCACCACCACCGGGCGCGGCGCGACGATCGGCTGCCCGGCCCCGTCGAGGATGGCGCCGCGGGGCGGGACGAGCCGGTTCAGTGCCAGCTGGTCGCCGCTGCCGAGCCGGTCGTGGACGATCGCCGGCTCCCAGATGATCTGCCAGGCGTCGTCGGCGCCCCGGCGTAGCCGGACCGACGTCGGGTAGCTCCACCGTACGTCGCCGGGGAGCGCCCATTCGACGGCGATGGTGGCGGTGGCGATGTCCTCGGTCACCTCGGCGTCGCCGTCCCGGCGTAGCTGCGGTGGCGTGTCCTTCAGGTCGCCGACGAGGGCGGTCAACTCCTCGGTGACGTCGGTGGCGGGCACCCGTTCGCCGGCCGGGGTGATGAAGCCGATGTCGGTGAGGTCACCGGAGTGCCATCCGTCGATGAAGGCGGCGACCGTGGCGTCCGGTCCGTCATCGGAGGAACAGCTGGTCAGCGTGGTGACGGCGAGTAGCAGCGCGGTCGCGACGGTCGCCTTGCGGCGCATGCGACGGCCCCCTTCCGGACGCATGGCGGACACCGGAACGGTAGTACGTGCGCGCATGGACCGCTGTCCCTCGGGGTACCAGATGAACCGCTGTCCCGTTTCGTCCAGGGCATATCACACGACGTGGTCAGAGCGTGTCGCCAAGCCGACGACGGGGTGCCGGTGTGCCGTCGGAACGACGATCCGGGAGGAATAGGCTTGGCCGAGGTTGACCCCACAGCGTGGTGGGGCCGAGGGGAGTCTGCGCCAATGAACCGCCGTCCGGTCACGAAGTCGAAACGCCAGGCCTCGGGCGGTGACGGGCAGCGTCGCCGGCAGAGCGCCGGGCCGCACCGCCAGTCCGAGCCGGATCCAGACGAGGTGTTCGACCTCCAGACGTTCGCGCCGCCGGAGTCGGCGCTGGCCGCCGTGGTCGACGACACCGACGACACCGGGTACGACGAACCGATGCCCAGCGCCGAGCGGCTGATCGCCCAGGCGGTGTCGCTGGCCGACGCCGACCACGACGCCGCCTCTCTGGTGAACCGGTTCTGGCGGTTCGCCGCCGACGAGGAGCTGGTCGGCTGCCGCCCGCAGGAGATGCTCGACGCCGCTCGGGCGCACCGGGAGCTGGCCGGGCACCGGCTGCCCGGCGAATTGAAGTTGCGGCTCACCCCGCCCGGCGACGGTCGGCCGTACACCGTCATCGAGATCGTCACCGACGACATGCCGTTCCTGGTCGACTCGGTGACCGCGCTGCTCACCGAGCGGCACTTCGACGTCCATCTGCTGGTGCACCCGCTGGTCGTGGTCCGACGCGAACCACTCGGCCAGCTGACCGAGGTGGCGGCCGACGTCGAGCCGGACGACGCGATCGACGGCGACCTGGTGGAGAGCTGGATCCGGATCGAGATCGACCCGATCCGGATCGCCGGTGACCTGGACCGGCTGCGCCGCGACCTGCAGCGGGTCCTCACCGACGTGCGGGAAGCGGTGGAGGACTGGCCCCGGATGCGGCAGCGGGCCCTGGCCCTGGCCGACGAACTCGACCGGGCCGAGCCCGGATCACCCGACGCACCGCCGGTGCCGGAGAAGGACCTCACCGACTCGGTCGAGCTGCTGCGCTGGCTGGCCGACGACCACTTCACCTTTCTCGGCTACCGGGAGTACCGGCTGGTCGACAACGCGGACGGGGACAAAGCGCTGGTAGCGGTGCTCGGTTCCGGGCTCGGCATCCTGCGCCAGGACCAGACCCGGCCCCGCCCGCTCACCTCGATGACCCCGCAGGCGGCGGCGAAGGCGCTCGAACAGCGGCTGCTGATCATCACCAAGGCCAACTCGCGGGCCACCGTGCACCGGGCCGCCTACCTCGACTACGTCGGCGTCAAGGTCTTTGACTCGGCCGGGACGGTGGTGGGCGAGCGCCGGTTCCTCGGGCTGTTCTCCACCGCCGCGTACCGGACCAGCGTGCAGGAGCTGCCGGTGGTCCGGCGCAAGGTCGCCGAGGTGCTGGAACGGTCCGGTCTCAGCCCACGCAGCCACTCCGGCAAGGATCTGCTGCAGATCCTGGAGACCTACCCGCGTGACGAGCTGTTTCAGATCCGCACCGACGACCTCTACCACGCCGTACTCGGGGTACTGCGGATGGCCGGCCGCCGGCAGCTGCGGCTGTTCCTGCGCTCCGACGGGTACGGGCGGTTCCTGTCCTGCCTGATCTACCTGCCCCGGGATCGGTTCACCACCCACAACCGGCTGCGGATGCAACAGATCCTGCTGCGCGAGCTCAACGGCGTCGGCGTCGACTACACCACCCGGGTAACCGAGTCGATGCTGGCCCGGGTGCACTTCATCGTGCGTACCGACCCGGCCTCGCCGCCCGCCGAGCTGGACCCGGACCGGCTCGCCGAACTGCTCGCCGAAGCCACCCGGCTGTGGGAGGACGACTTCCGGCTGGTGCTGGAACGCAAGCTGGGCGACGAGTCGGCCAAGTCGCTGCACCGGCGGTACGCCGGCGCCTACCCGGAGGGGTACAAGGAAGAGCACACCGCGTACGAGGCGGTCCAGGACCTGGCCAAGCTGGAGCTGCTGGAGGAGCCCGGCCAGCTGGAGATGCACCTGTTCCGGCCGCCCGGCGGCGCCGAGGTCGACGAGCGGGACGTGCGGTTCAAGGTCTACCGGTACGGCGAACCGATGGTGCTGTCCGATGTGCTGCCGGTGCTGCACTCGCTCGGCGTGCAGGTAATCGACGAACGGCCGTACGAGATCGACCGGGTCGACCAGCGGATCTACCTGTACGACTTCGGGCTGCGGCTGCCGGTCGGCGCGCGGGCGATGGCCGAGGTCCGGCCGCACGTGGAGAACGCGTTTTCGGCGGCCTGGCGCGGTGAGGTGGAGATTGACGGGCTCAACGAGCTGGTGCTGCGCGCCGGGCTGACCTGGCGGCAGGTGGTGGTGCTGCGGGCGTACGCGAAGTACCTGCGCCAGGCCGGCGCGGTCTTCTCCCAGGAGTACATGGAGTCCACCTTCGTCGCCTACCCGGCGATCGCCGCGCTGCTGATCCAACTCTTCGAAACCCGGTTCGCGCCGGGGCCCGCCGTTGACGACGAGCGCCGCCGCCGGCGCGGCCAGGAACTGGTCGCCGTGATCGGCCGCCAGTTCGACGAAGTGGACAGCCTCGACCAGGACCGGATCCTGCGCAGCTACCTGACCCTGATCCTGGCCACCCTGCGGACCAACTTCTACCAGCGCGGCACCGACGGTCGCCCGGTCCCGTACGTAGCGATCAAGCTCGACCCGCAAGCCGTCCCGGACCTGCCGGCGCCCCGGCCGGCGTACGAGATCTTCGTCTACTCGCCCCGGTTCGAGGGTGTGCACCTGCGCTTCGGCGAGGTCGCCCGGGGCGGGCTGCGCTGGTCGGACCGGCGGGAGGACTTCCGTACCGAGGTGCTCGGCCTGGTCAAGGCGCAGATGGTGAAGAACGCGGTGATCGTGCCGGTCGGCGCCAAGGGTGGCTTCGTGGTCAAGCAGCCCGGCGGTACCGCGCGCGGTCGGGCGGCGGCCGAGCCACCGGACCGGGAAGCGGCCCAGGCCGAGGGGGTGGCCTGCTACCAGCAGTTCATCTCCGGTCTGCTCGACGTCACCGACAACATCGTCGCCGGGCAGATCATGCCGCCGGATCGGGTGGTGCGTCACGACGGCGACGACCCGTACCTGGTGGTCGCCGCCGACAAGGGCACCGCGACCTTCTCCGACGTGGCCAACGCAATCTCGATCTCCCGGGGTTTCTGGTTGGGCGACGCGTTCGCCTCCGGCGGGTCGGCCGGCTACGACCACAAGAAGATGGGGATCACCGCGCGGGGGGCCTGGGAGTCGGTCAAGCGGCACTTCCGTGACCTGGGGGTGGACGTCCAACGGCAGGAATTCACGGTGGTCGGCATCGGTGACATGTCCGGCGACGTGTTCGGCAACGGGATGCTGCTGTCCGAACACGTCCGGCTGGTCGCCGCCTTCGACCACCGGCACATCTTCCTCGACCCGGATCCGGACGCGGCCACCTCGTACGCCGAGCGGCGGCGACTGTTCGACCTGCCCCGGTCGTCGTGGGCCGACTACGACACCGGACTGATCTCGGCCGGCGGTGGCGTGTACCCGCGTACCGCCAAGTCGGTGCCGGTCAGCCGGCAGGTCCGCGCGGCGCTCGGCCTCGACGACGGGGTCGACCTGCTCTCCCCGCCGGAGCTGATCCGGGCGATCCTGCGCGCCCCGGTGGACCTGCTGTTCAATGGCGGCATCGGCACCTACGTCAAGGCCTCCGACGAGTCGCATGCCGACGTCGGCGACAAGGCCAACGACCCGATCCGGGTCGACGGCCGGTCGGTGCGGGCGAAGGTGGTCGGCGAGGGCGGCAACCTGGGGCTCACCCAGCGTGGCCGGATCGAGTACGCGACCGCCGGCGGGCGGATCTACACCGACTTCATCGACAACTCGGCAGGCGTGGACTGCTCCGACCACGAGGTCAACATCAAGATCCTGCTGGGCGGCGCGGTGGCCGATGGCGAGCTGACCGTACCGCAGCGTGACGCGTTGCTCGTGGAGATGACCGACGAGGTCGCCGCGCTGGTGCTGCGGGACAACTACGACCAGGCTCGGGCCCTGGCCAACGCCGGCGCCCAGGCACGTCCGCTGCTGCCGGTGCACCGGCGGATGATCACCGACCTGGAACAGTCCGGGCAGCTGGACCGGGAGTTGGAGGCGCTGCCGTCCGACGACGATCTGGCGGAGCGGATCCGCGCCGGCGCGGACGGGTTGACCCTGCCCGAGCTCGCGGTGCTGCTCGCCTACGCCAAGATCTCCATCGAGGGGCAGGTGCTGGCCGACGGGCTGCCCGACGAGGCGTGGACCGACCGGGTGCTGGCCGACTACTTCCCGACGCCGCTGCGCGAGCGGTACGGCGCCCGGATGACCGACCACCGACTGCGCCGGGAGATCGTGGTGACCAGCCTGGTCAACGAGGCGGTCAACCGGGGCGGCATGTCCTTCGTCTACCGGACGATGGAGGAGACCGGAGCGTCGGCCGCCGACGTGCTGCGGGCCTACGTGGTGGTCCGCGACGTGTTCGGGCTCGACACGCTGTGGGCCGACATCGACGCACTGGACAACGTGGTTAGCACCGCCGCGCAGATTGCGGTCTACCTGGAGAGTCGGCGACTGCTGGACCGGGCCGTCCGCTGGCTGGTCACCAACCGCAAGTCCCCGCTGGACGTGTCGGGGGAGACCGCCCGGCTGCGCGAAGGGGTGTCGCGACTGCTGCCGGAGCTGGGCGACTACTTCCGGGGCGACGAGCGGGAGTCGCTGCGGGCCCACGTCGACACCATGACCGGTCGCGGTCTGCCGCCGGATCTCGCCGACCGGGCCACTCGGATCATGTACAGCTTCGGGCTGCTCGACGTGGTGGAGACCGCCGCCGACACCGGCTGCGACGTCACCGAGGTCGCCTCGGTGTACTTCATGCTCTCCGAACGGTTCCGGGTCGACTGGCTGCTGAGCAAGATCTCGCTGCTTCCCCGGGAAGACCGCTGGCAGACGCTGGCCCGTACCGCGCTGCGCTACGACCTGTACGCCGCGCTGGCGGCGCTCACCGTCGAGGTGCTCACCGCCACCCCGGGCGAGCTGGCGGTGCAGGACCGGGCCGAACAGTGGGAGCAGGACAACGCCAGCGCGGTGGCCCGGGTACGGCGGGCGATGGAGGACTTCGCCCACTCACCGGCCGACCTCGCCGCACTGTCGGTGCTGCTGCGCCAGATCCGGACACTGGTTCGCACATCTTCGGCCAACTGACCACATCGGCCGGAAAAGCTGCATACTTTCGGCAGGGTAGACAGAGGCGTTTCCGGGCGGGTGAACGGCTTCTCCATCAGGGCGGCGTGCGGGCCGTTCCGTACGGCAGGAGGCAGGCAGGATGCTGGACAAGCGTCTCTACCACCATCTGGTCAGCTGGCTGGGTCAGTGGCCGGCCGGCCGGGCGTTGCAGGTGGTCGGCTCGGAGCGGCGAGTCCGACCGGGCTGGGACGGCCGGCCGCATCCGGTGGTCGGCGTCGGGGCGCCCGGCGGCGCGGTGCTGTCCGTGCCACCCGACAAGGTCGAGGCGGTCCGCGCGTTGACCGACCTGCCGCTCACCGATCTGCTGGCCAAGTTGCCCACCGCGGTCGGCCGTCCCGGCTGGCGGGCGCAGCGCACCGTGTTCCGGTACTGTCTGGCGCCGGCGCCGCTGCCCGACGCCGGGGACTGGGTCGGCTCCGCTGACGAGTCGTTGCCACCCTGGCTGCGGCAGTTCACCAACCCGGTGCTGGTCGCCCGGGACGCCGATGGGACGTTCCTGGCCGGGGTCGGGCTGAAGCGGCACGACGCGCACGGCCAGGAGATCGCGGTCGGCACCGTACCGGCGGCGCGTGGTCGTGGCCTGGCCCGCCGGCTGGTCGCCCAGGCCGCCCGTCGGGTGCTCGACGGCGGCGCCGTCCCCACGTACCTGCACGCGGTGGGCAACGCCGCGTCGGCGAAGGTGGCCTCGGCCGCCGGGTTCCGCGACCGGGGCTGGACTGCGTACGGCATCTCCGCCGACTGACGTCCGGGCCCGACTGACACCCGGGCCGGCTTCACCCGGTACGGGTGATGCCGTACCACCCGATCAGCCGCGACCCTGCCACTGGGTGGAGGGAGCGGATGATGCCGCAGACGACGCAGCGGGCGCAGACCACACGGACCGCCTCGGCGCGGGAACCGATGCCGGCGACGCGGGAGTTCTTCGACCGCCTCGGCCGTAAGGAGAACGCGTCGCTGCTGCGGCAGATCTCCGGGACGGTGCGGTTCGACCTGGCACACGACGAACAGGTGGACTACTGGTTCGTCACCTTCGACGACGGTCGGGCCAGCCTGCTGCGCGAGCAGCGGGACGCGGAGAGCGTGCTGCGTACCGATCAGGAGGTCTTCGAGGGGATGGCCCGGGGCGAGATCAACCCGATGGCGGCGATGTTGCGCGGCGACATCATGGTGCTCGGCGATCTCCGCCTGCTGATCCTGATCGAGCGGATGATGCCCGGCCCGCCCAATTCCCACGACCCACGCGCGTTCGCCCGGCGGGAGAGGACTGAGCGATGACCGAGGGAATGGTCAGTATCCTGGACGGCAACACCTTCGTGGTCAGCGACAGCCAGGGCGACATCGACGCCTCTCCGGCGGCACCCACCGGGCTGTTCTCGTTCGACACCCGCTTCTTGTCGAAGTGGCAGCTGACCATTGACGGTGAGCGGTTGTCGTCGCTGTCGGTCGACGACCTGCAATACTTCGAGGCACGGTTCTTCCTGGTGCCCGGCGAGCCGACCCACTACGTCGACGCCGAGATGTCGGTGATCCGGCAACGCTGGGTGGGCGGCAGCTTCGACGAGGAGATAACCATCCTCAACCATGCCCAGGAGCCGATGGAACTGAGCGTCCGGCTGGAAGCGGGCAGCGACTTCGCCGACCTGTTCGAGATCAAGGACGTCCGGAACAAGGTCGGCAAACATTACGCCCACGTCGACCGGGACTGCCTGCGGCTCGGCTACCAGCGGGAAAGCTTCCACCGGGAGACGATCATCTCCAGCAGCGAGCCGGCGGCGATCGACGAGCACGGACTCAGCTTCACCATCGTCGTCGAGCCGCACGGCCGGTGGGTCACCCACATCAAGGTCAAGACCACCGCTATCGGTCCGGACGGTCGTGACCTGCGCGAAGGAATGCTCGGCCAGCACTTCGACCGGGCCAAGCCGGAGATGCGCCGGGAACTGGACGAGTGGATCGCCCGGGCACCCCGGCTGTCCTGCGAGTGTGAGCCGCTCGCGTCGACGTACCGGCGGAGTCTGGTGGATCTGGCCGCGCTGCGTTACACCCCGCTGTCGCTGGCCGGGCAGTCGGTGCCCGCCGCCGGTGTGCCGTGGTTCGCCACCATGTTCGGCCGGGACAGCATCTTCACCAGCCTGCAGGCGCTGCCGTTCGCGCCGGAGCTGGCGGCGTCGACCCTGCGGCTGCTCGGCGGGTTGCAGGGCAGCAAGCTTGACGACTTCCGGGACGAGGAACCGGGCAAGATCCTGCACGAAATTCGGTACGGCGAGTCGTCGGCCTTCGAGGAGCAGCCGCACACTCCGTACTTCGGAGCAGCCGACTCGACCCCGCTGTTCGTCGTGCTGCTCGACGAGTATGAGCGGTGGAGCGGCGACGTCAAGCTGGTCCGGGCACTGGAGGCCGAGGCCCGGCAGGCGCTGTGCTGGATCGACACCTACGGTGATCTGCTCAACAACGGCTACCTCTGGTACGAGCGGCGCAACGAGGAGACCGGTCTGGAGAACCAGTGCTGGAAGGACTCCTGGGACGCGATCTGCTACCGCGACGGCCGGCTGCCCGGCTACCCCCGGGCGACCTGCGAGCTGCAGGGGTACGCGTACGACGCCAAGATGCGCGGCGCCCGGCTGGCCCGCGAGATCTGGCACGACCCGGGGTACGCCGACCAGTTGGAGCGGGAGGCGGCCGACCTGAAACATCGGTTCAACCGGGACTTCTGGGTCGCCGATGGGGAGTACTTCGCGCTCGCGCTGGACCCGGAGGGCGGCCAGGTCGACGCGTTGTCGTCGAACATCGGCCACCTGCTGTGGAGCGGTATCGTCGATGCCGGCAAGGCCAAGAAGATCGCCAAACACCTGGTCAGCCCGCGGATGTTTTCCGGCTGGGGGGTGCGGACCCTGGCCGAGGGGGAGGGCCGGTTCAATCCGATCGGCTACCACGTCGGCACGGTCTGGCCGTTCGACAACTCGTTCATCGCCTGGGGCCTGCGCAAGTACGGCTTCGTCGAGGAGTCGGCCCGGATCGCCGATGGGATCATCAACGCCGCGCAGTACTTCAACGGCCGGCTGCCGGAGGCGTTCGGCGGCTACGACCGGGCGCTGACCAAGTATCCGGTGGAGTATCCGACCTCCTGCAGCCCGCAGGCCTGGTCGACCGGGGCCACCCTGCTGCTGCTGCGGACCCTGCTCGGTCTGGAGCCGCAGGGCGAGCACCTGGTGGTCGACCCGGCGTTGCCGATCAGCATGGGCCGGATCGAACTGTTGGATATTCCCGGCAGATGGGGACATATCGATGCGTTCGGTCGCGGTCGGATGGACATCCACGAGCGCGAGCCGGCCTGACCCGGGCGCCCGGCCGGCCCAGCGGCATCCGGGCGTAGGGTGTCGACCGTGCGGGTAGGGATCGTGATCTTGCCGGACGAGCCGTGGTCGGTGACGTCGCGCCGCTGGCGCCAGGCCGAGGAGTGGGGCTTCGACCACGCTTGGACCTACGATCATCTGGGGTGGCGGGACCTGGTCGACGGGCCGTGGTTCGACGCGGTCCCGACGCTGGCCGCCGCCGCGTCCGTCACCTCCCGGATTCCGCTCGGCACCCTGGTCGCCTCGCCGAACTTCCGGCACCCGGTGCACTTCGCCCGCGAGGTCACCGCGTTGGACGACATCTCCGCCGGCCGACTGCTGCTCGGGGTCGGCGCGGGCGGGATCGGGTTCGACGCCACGGTGCTCGGCGCCGGTCCGTTGTCACCGCGCGCCCGGGTCGACCGGTACGCCGAGTTCGTCGAGCTGCTCGACCTGCTGTTGCGCACCGATCGGGTGACCTGGCAGGGCCGGTACTTCCAGGCGGTGGACGCCCGCAGCACGCCCGGCTGCCGCCAGCGGCCCCGGCTGCCGTTCGTCATGGCCGCCAACGGGCCCCGGTCGTTGGACCTGGTCGCCCGGTACGGCGCCGGCTGGGTGACCACCGGCACCGTATTCGACGACCAGGCCGCCTGGTGGGCCTCGGTGGCCCAGTTGACGCGGCGCTGCGACGCGGCGGTGGACCGGGCCGGGCGGGACCGGGACGACCTGCGCCGGTACCTGTCGCTGGACTCGGCACCGGTCTTCTCGCTGACCAGCGCCGACTTCTTCGCCGACGCGGTCGGTCGGGCCGCCGCGCTCGGCTTCACCGATGTCATCACCCACTGGCCGCGCCGGAGCAGCTGGTACGCCGGTGACGAGCGGGTGCTTGCCGAGGTGGCGACCGACGTACTGCCGCAGTTGCGGGCCTGACTCTGCCCGCCGAGCGCCGCCCGCCGACGAGGCGTCAACCGGACCGGTCGGCCGGCCGTGGTTCGGGCAGCTCGGCACGGGGCTGGCGGTCGGCCCGCAATCCGGCCACCTCGGCCCGCAACGCAGCGAGTTCCTCGGTGAGCGCGACGACGTCGGCGCGGGTCGCCGGCGACTTGGCGGTGTCGGCCTCGCCCGCTGCGGAGATGCGTTCCACGATCCAGCTGGCCAGCGAACCGGTGACGAAACCGATCAGGCCGATACCGCCGATCATCAGCGCCAGCGCCACGAACCGGCCGGTGCTGGTGATCGGGTAGTAGTCGCCGTAGCCGACGGTCGTGATGGTGACCACCGACCACCACAGCGCGTCCGGATAGGTGTTGATCGCACCGTCCGGGTGGCTGCGTTCGGCGTCCAGCACCGCCAGCCCGGAGACGATCACCAGCAGGACAGTGGTCGAGCCGACGTAGAGCGCCAGCCGGCCACGCGCCCAGACCTCGGTGCGCCGGGTCAGCAGGAGCACTGCGGTGACCAGCCGGAGCATCCGCAACGGCCGGAGAATGGGCAGCAGCAGCACGATCAGGTCGAACAGGTTGGCGCGGACGAACCGCCACCGGTCGCCGGCCAGCCACAGCCGGACGAGGTAGTCGGCCCAGAAGAGCGCCCAGATCACGATGTTGGCAGCGACACACACGGCGTGCCAGCGCGCCGGCATCTGCGGGTAGAGAATGGGCGCGGCATAGACGACGAGGAACGCCACGGCGAGCACGGTCAACCCGGCCGCTGTCCGGCGCTCCCACCTGGCGGTTCGGTCCTCGCGGTGCGGGCCGGACCCCGGATCCTGGAGAGACATGCCCGACAGGCTGCCTGATGGCGGCAACCGGCCCGCCACCGGCCCCACCGGTGGCGGGTCCCGATGTGGCGGCGCGGTGCCGACCGGTTCCAGCACCCGGCCCGGGTGATCGCCGGCGGGTTCACTGGGCAAAGGCGATCAGCCGGCAGCATGGCCGGATTCTGGAACGGGTCGGCGCCCACCACGTGATCCTGCCGGAGCACGATATGGGCGAGCGGGTCGCCGAGTCCGGCTGACGCCCGGCGGGCGAGCGGTTCAGCGGTCAGCGGCGCGGCCGGGAAGAGCGGTCAGCGGCGCGGCCGGCGGGCGTGGTAGACGAAGGCCGGCGGCAGGTTGCCGAGCACCGTACGCCCCATCACCACCTCCTCGAACCGGTCCCGCAGCAGTTGCCGGAACCGACGGGCCGGCGGGGTCTGCGCGGTCAGTACGTACGCGAACGTGGTGAACGCCCCGTCCGGTCCCAGCACGTCGCACACCGCGCCGAGGGCGGACGACTGCAGATCACGCGGGAAGGAGACCCACGGCAGCCCGCTGACCACCACGTCGGCGGTGGCCAGGCCCTGCCCGGCCACCAGGGCCCGGCAGTCGGCGGCATTGCCGACGATCACCTCGACCTGCGGGTGTCGGCCGGCCAGCAGGTCGGCGAGGGTCGGGCTGAGCTCGATCGCCAGGTGTCGACCCCGGCCGCCGAGCCGCCGCTGGATCACCCCGGTGAAGGCGCCGGTGCCGGGCCCGAGCTCGACGACGACCGGGTCGCCGCGTTCCGGGATCGGCGCGGTGATCGCCTCGGCCAACCGCTGCGAGCTGGGAGCGATCGCACCGATCCGGGTGGGCGACCGGAGGAACTCGCGGAGGAACGCCCCGGCGTCGCCGCGCCGGGCAGCCGGAACCGGCGCGGGCTGCGACGTGGTGGCGCTCTCCGACACGGGAACGGACATGAGGGGAACTCCTCTGCGCGGGTGCTCCGGCGAGCCGGGGAGACAGGGGCCCGAGACACAGCATGCCTATTGCGGCACACCGCGTCAAAAGGGTAGCCGGTCGCGGTCAGCTGGTCGCGCTGAGCAGCCCGCGGAGCCACCCGGCCTGACCTACGTGCTGCAGGTCGTCGTTGGCCACGCTTACCAGCCGTGCGCCGAGGGTGACCGGCGGGTTCCACCGTTCGTCGACGATCCGGTCCAGGTCGGCGTCGGTCAGGCCGACCAGGAACCGCCGGGTCCGGTCGGCGACCGCCATGTAGTAGTCGACCAGCACGGCGGCGCTCTCCGGCGCCACCGCCGCCACCTGCTCGGCGCTGTGCCCGTACCCGGTGTCGGCCGGATCGGCGGTCAGGCCGAACCGCCGCGCCCAGCCGTCGCCGACCCAGACCTGCGGCTCGCCGATCACCTCGGCCAGATGGTCGTCCTGGACCCGGGTCAGGTGCCAGACCAGCCAGCCGATCGGGTTCGTGCCCGACCCCGGCGACCAGCGCAGCTGCTCCGGGCCCAGGCCGTCGACCGCCGCGCGGACCAGCTCGGGCAGCCGGTCGAAGGTCTCCACCAGCAGTGCGCTCGCATCCACCGTGCCTGTCTCCTCCCTGGAGCGTCGATGTCCCCGGTCCTGGGCTGGGCCGTGGCGGACCCTGCCCGGCCGGCCACGGCGGCCGTAGGCTATCAGCGCGCCAGGGCCCGCTACCTGCTCTTCCCCGGTCGGCACCACGTTCTCACCCGGTTCCAGGCCGACTATCTGAGCCGGCTGGCCGTCCGCGAGGCTGCGGCGTCCGACGGGCCGTGCACCCTCGTCTGGGCGGTGACGTCGGCCAACCACGGCAACACCCGGCGCAACCCGGTGCCGTACCACCGGCTCGCCCCGGTCGCATCCCGGTCCACCCTGAATGGTCGTCCGATGGACTGGCCGCTCACCCACGTCCTGCTGGTGGCCCGCCGGCCGGTGAACAGCTGAGCGGTCAGAGCCGCTCGAACGGTTCGGCGTAGCGGAACCGGCCCGGTGTCAGCGTGGCCCCGCCCAGCGGACGGGCCTGAAAGTAGGGCCCCCACCGCGGATCGGGCGCGACGATGCCGAACTCGCTCGCCGGCCGCAGCCCGAACCGGCGGTAGTACGCCGGTTCGCCGAGCAGCGCGACGAGTGTCTCGTCGCGGGCTTCGGCGGCGGCGAGCACCGCGTGCGTCAGCGCCGAGCCGACGCCGGCGCGTTGCCGGTCCGGGCGTACCGCCAGCGGGCCGAGGCCCAGCACCGCCCGGACCGCCGCGACGTCGCCGGCTCGTTCCCGTCTGACCAGCATGGCCGCCATGCGATCAGGCCGGGCCCCAGGCCGGCAACCGGATTCAAGGCGCGGCTTGGGACAATGGAACGCGATGCTCATCGACCTGTACGACGTCATCCATCGGCGCCGTGACGTGCGGGCCGAGTTCACCGGCGCGCCGGTGCCGGACGAGGTGCTGCACCGGGTGCTGACCGCCGCGCACGCCGCGCCGAGTGTCGGGCTCACCCAGCCGTGGGACTTCGTGCTGGTGCGCGATCCGGCGGTGCGTGACGCCTTCCACGCACATGTGCAGCGGGAACGGCAGACGTTCGCGCAGACCCTCGACCCGGTCGCGGCGGCCCGGTTCGCGCACATCAAGATCGACGGGGTACGGGAGGCCACCCTGTCGATCGTGGTGACCTACGACCCGCAGCGAGGCAGCCCGGCGGTGCTCGGCCGGCACGCCATCGCCGACGCCGGCCTCTACTCGGTCTGCCTGGCCATTCAGAATTTCTGGCTGGCGGCCACCGCGGAAGGTCTCGGGGTCGGCTGGGTCTCTTTCTACCGGGAGCCGTTCCTGCGGGACCTGCTCGCCATACCGGCCGGCATCCGACCGGTGGCCTGGCTCTGCATCGGGCCGGTCAGCCGGCTCGCCGACGAACCCGACCTGGAGCGGCACGGCTGGCGGCGGCGCCGGCCGGTGACCGACGCCGTGCACCACGACCGGTGGTGAAGCCCCGCAGAGCCTGCCGACCACCGGCGTTTGCCAAAACGGCAAGAAAGTTTGCCGCTACGCTGGCAGCGGCGGATCGTGGGTGCCGGAGGTGGTCAGGATGGCTGACAACAAGGTGGGGGGACCCACGTACCGGGTCGCCGTGGCGGTGATCGGCGGCGGTGCCGCCGGGTTGAGCGCGGCGCTGACCCTGGCCCGGGCCCGGCGGGCCGTGATCGTGATCGACGCGGGTGAACCCCGCAACGCGCCCTCGGCCGGCGTGCACGGCTTCCTCAGCCGCGACGGCATCAGCCCGGCCGGGCTGGTCGCCGCAGGCCGGCAGGAGGTCGAACGGTACGGCGGCGTGGTGCTGCCCGGCCGGGCGGAGGCGGTCGAGCGGGTCGACAGCGGATTCGAGATCAGCCTGGCCGACGGCCGTACGGTGGCCGCCCGGCGGCTGCTGTTCGCCACCGGCGTGGTCGACGAACTGCCCGACATCCCCGGGCTGCGGGACCGCTGGGGCCGTGATGTGCTGCACTGCCCGTACTGCCACGGGTGGGAGATCCGGGACCAGCCGGTCGGGGTGCTCGCCACCGGCGAGATGGCGCTGCACCAGGTGCAGCTGTTCCGGCAGTGGACCTCCGACCTGGTGCTGTTCACCCACACCGGTGTCGACCTCACCGACGAACAGGCTGAACAGTTGGCGGCCCGCGGCGTCCGGGTGGTGCCGGGCGAGGTCGTCGGGCTGGAGGTGACCGACGACCAGCTCACCGGGGTACGGCTGGCCGACGGGACCGTGGTGCCCCGGTCGGCGGTGACCGTCGCTTCCCGGCTGCGGGTCGACTACCGGCTGCTGACCAAGCTGGGGGTGCCGGTGACCAGCCATCCGAGCGGGATGGCCGAACAGGTCGAGGCGGACCCGACCGGCCGTACCCCGATCCCGGGAGTCTGGGCGGCCGGCAACCTGACCAATCCGTTCGGCCAGGTGATGGCGGCGGCTGCGGCCGGCACGATGGCGGCCGCGGCGGTCAACGGCGACCTGGCCGAGGAGGACACCGCCGACGCGGTACGCCGGCACCGGGCCGCCGCCGCCGGCGAGGACGACTCCGGCCTGTCGGTGCACCACGGGCCGGCGGACGTGGCCGCCATGGTCAGCCAGGAGTTCTGGGACGAACGGTACGGCTCCGTCGACCGGGTGTGGAGCGGCAACCCGAACCCGCAACTGGTCACCGTCGCGACCGAACTGCCTGCCGGCACCGCCTGTGACGTCGGCGCCGGCGAGGGCGCCGACGCGATCTGGCTGGCCGGCCGAGGCTGGGAGGTGACCGCCGTCGACGTGTCGGCGGTGGCGCTGCGGCGCGGTGCCGAGCAGGCGGCGACGGCCGGCGACGACGTGGCCGGACGGCTCACCTGGCAGCCGGCCGACCTACGGACCTGGGATCCCGGACCGGACCGGTTCGATCTGGTCACCGCCCAGTTCATGCACCTGCCGGACCCGGACCGGGCGATGCTGCACCGCCGGCTCGTTGCGGCGGTACGCCCCGGCGGCACCCTGCTGATCGTCGGCCACCACCCGTCCGACCTGGACGTGCCGGGGCTGCGCCGGCCCCGGATGCGGGACCTGCTGTTCACCGCCGAGCAGGTGGCGGCGGTGCTGGACCCGCAGGAGTGGGCCAGCATCCGGGCCGAGACGGTACCTCGGCCGGGCATCGACCCGGACGGAAACCCGGTGACCGTCCACGACGCGGTGCTGCACGCCGTCCGCCAGCGCTGACAGACGCCCACCCGGCGGTCCGGGCGGACGTCTGTCAGCAATGATCGGCAGTTCCCAGCCCTTAGTACAGGACGAGGTCACCACCGGACGCGGTCAGGTTGATCTCCTCGGTGGCGGTGCCGGTCCAGCTCGACGAGAACATCAGCGTGTCACCGTCCCAGACGGTGATCCCGATCTTGTCCAGCTGGCCCGGCCCGCTGACCAGCGTCGCGCTCACCCGCATGGTCAGTCCGGTCGCCACCGCCACCGGCTGCTGCGGGGTGGACAGGTCGAACAGCGTCACCTGGTAGCGCAGCTGCGCCGTGGCTGGTCCACTGCCGAGAGCGTACGAGCCGTACGACTCCAGAACGTTGCCCTGGAACTTGTACCGCTGGTCGCCGGAGCGGTAGCCGACCAGCACCTTGCCGACCAGCCTCTCGCCGTAGGTGATCCGGCCGTCGAGGTCGAACTCGATCCGGTGATCCGGGTCCAGCGGGTAGGCGCCAGCGGTCGACTCGCTGCGCAGGTAGCCGTCACCGAGGAACCGCAGCCTGGTCGGCGGGGAGACGGTCACCGTCGCGGTGACGGACCCGGTGTAGCGGCCGTCGACCGTGGCGGTCACCGGGTGGTTGCCGACCGGAAGGGTCGCCGTACAGCTGGCCATCCCGCCGGTGCGGTCGCTGCCCCACAACTTCACCTCGGTGGCACACAGTGTGGTGTCGCCGCTGGTGAAGGCGAGCTGGGCACCTCGGACGTCGCCGGCCTCGGCGCTCACCGCCGTCCGCAGCAACACCTGCGCCTGCTCCGCGCCACCCTCCGGGTGCACCAGCGTGTCGCCGGTGTACGCCAGCTCGGCCGCGCGGACCTGGTCGATGCGGATGTCGGCGTCGTTGAGGTCGAAGAAGACGTTGCCGACCGCTTCGATCTTGATCCGACCGGTGGTGGTGTCGATGTTCGGCATCGTCACCGTGGCGGTTCCGTTGTTCGGCACCGCCTCGGCCAGCACGTACGGGAAGGTCTTCGCCCCATCCGTCGACAGCGAGATCCGCACCTGCGCCGCGTTCACCGGCGCCGCGTCGGTGCCGGCCACGTCCCAGGTGACCTCTTGAGTGGACCCGCCGAGGTAGAACGCCGGCGCCGGCTGGGAGGTGACCAGGAACGGACCCGCCTGCGGGGCCAGCACGACCTCGGTCTCAGCGTTGCCGACCCCGCCGCCGCCGATCCGGCCGTCGCGGGCGGTCAGCTTGAAGCGCATGGTCCGGTCGTTGGCGAAGCCGACCCAGTCGGCGGTCGGCAGAAACTCCGAGTAGCAGTCGACCAGCGCCTGCGGCAGGTTCGACGCGCTGCCGCTGCCCGGCGGTGCCGGCGCCGCCGGGCAGGCCCCGGTCACCGCGTTGGTGTTGCCGGCCAGGATCTGCGCCATGTCCGGGAAGACCCGGGTCGGGTCGTCGTCGACCGCGTTCAACCCGGGGGAGTAGTACTGCTCGGTGTCGTCCGGGCCGACCAGCGCCGCCGTGCCGAACACTCGGAACAGCGGTCCGTTGGTCTTGACGTTGTCGGTCAACGCGGTGCCGGCGTTGCTGACTCCGGCGATGCCGCCGCGGTCGTTCTGCTCCCACAGATAGGTCAGGGCGTCACCGTCGGCGTCGGTGGCGCTGCCGGTCAACGCGAACGGGGTCCGTACCGGGATGGTGAACTGGTCCGGCACGGTCACCACCGGGGCGTGGTTGGTGGTCTCGGTAACCTGCCAGCCGCCGTTGTCGACCGGGCCGCCCTTGGCGGTCTCACCGACGAAGCCGTCCATGCCGGAATAGGGGATCAACTCCAGCGGCGATACGTTGGTCTGCGCCACGGCTCCGCCGTTGAACGTCACCTGGAAGCCAGTGTTGTCGAGCGCGCCGACACCGCCGAACGCCCCGACGGTCACCGTCGCGCCGTCCGGCCAACCGGTCATCGACTCGATCGTCTCCTTGATGTAGGCAGTGGTGTAGCTTTCGCCGTAACCGATCAGCCGGGAGTTTCGGCCGTTGAAGGTGAACTGGAACGAGTCACCGACAGTGTCGAAGTCGCGCAGCGACACCGTCTGCACCTCGTTGATCGCCGGCCGGGACGAGTTCACGAACGTGGTGATCTCGTGGTAGCTGCGCTGCGACCAGTACGGGTCGGTGTGCGGCTGCAGGTTGTCCTGCTGGCAGATGCCCGCGTACGCCATGATCGACGAACCACTGCCCGGCTCGTACGAGTTGGCGGCGCTGCGGTTGCCGCCGGAGCAGTTCCACTGGGTGCCGTTGAAGGTGTGGTTACCGGCGAACTGGTGGCCGATTTCGTGCGCCACGTAGTCGACGGCGTAGAAGTCACCGATCGGGTTCGGCAGGCCGGTGCAGCCGCGCGCCTTGCCGTCGCCGCCGACCACCCCCAGCCCGGCGACGCCGCCACCCGGCAGGCCGAAGCCGATGTGCCCGACGTCGTAGCTGCTCGCCCCGACCAGTTGGCCCAGCACGATCCGGTTGCGGTTGAGCGTCGCGCCGGAACAGCCGGTCAGCTGCGCCTCGGAGAAGCACGGCGCGGACCCGCACGGCCCGTCCGGGCCGGTGGCCGCCGCCACGGTGTTCAGGTTGGTCTTGTCGGTGTCGTTGATCAGCACAAGCCGGATCGCGGTCTCGTCCTCGTAGATCTGGGTGACCCGGTTGACCAGCGTCACCTTGGCGGCGGTCACGTTCTGCGCGCCGAAGTAGTCGGCGTACGACGGGTCGGTGAGCAATGCTAGCCGGTAGGTGCGCAGCTTGACCAGCGGACCGGCCGGGTCGTCGGCCTGCGCCTGGTCGATCTCCGCGCCGACCTGCTCGGCGGCCGCGTCGACGTCGCCCCGCTCGGTCAGCGGGCCGTGCCGGTTGACCAGGTCACCGGCGTGGTAGCTGGCATAGACGCTCTGGTCGCGATGGTACGGGTCGACGTACCAGGACCCGGTCGACGAGCGGACCGAGGCGTGGAAGCCGAGCGGGGTCAGGTCGGCCCGGATCGTCGCCGTCGGGTCGTCGACGCCGGTGCCGGCGTACGTGCGGATGTCCGGGTGCCGGGCGGCGAGCCCGTCCTGCATCACCGGAGAGTCGACCACCGCGAACCGTTGCACCACGCCGTCCGGGTCCGGCACGGCCAGCACCAGCGGTGCCGTCGCGGCGGCCCGGTCCGACTCGTCCGGCGCCCGGTCCAGCTGGGCGGCGATCACATCCCGGTCCAGGGTGTACGCCGCGAACCGGTGTGCCTGGATGTCCTGGGCGCGACCGGACCGGCTGGCCGTCGGTACGTCGTCGAGCACGGCCCACGGGGTGCCGGCGATCGGCGTACCTTCCTGCGGCGCGGCACTGGCGGCCGACGTCGGGCCGACCGCCGGCAGCAGCGCCGCCGCGACGACGGCGACGAGCAGGGCGATCAGGCGGCGGTTGCCGGACCGGCCGGTCCCGGGCGGTGGCTGCGAACGGCCGTTCGGCGACGAGTGGCGCCTCGTCGAGGGCTTCCTCAAAATGTCTCCTCGGGAGTCCGTGACGATCCACGACCCGAACGGCCAGGGGTGCGCTGGTCGATAAGCCGTGGCTCTCAAGGGTCGAGAGTCGACGCTAGGCCCCGAGCAGCGGGTACAGCCATCATCCGTACGGATGAGACGGTGCATGATGGCCGGTACTGCGAGACCGGCTCACGTGACGAGCGGAGCCGATCTGCCCGTGACGAGCGGGGCGGCCTACTTGAAAGCGGTGAGGAACCGGTCCCGGAACGAGTCCATCTGCCACACCGGGGCCTGCGGACCGGGGCGCAGCCCTTCCTGCCAGTCCCAGCCGGCGACCCGGTCGAGGACCGCCTGGTCGCTGGTGACGATGGTGACCGGCACGTCGTGGCTGGCCCCCGGACCGGTCACCACCGGCGCCGGCTGGTGGTCGCCGAGGAAGACCACCACCAGATCGTCGTCGCCCTGCGACTCGATGTAGGAGATGATCGTGCTCAACGAGTACGCCACCGCCTTCGGGTAGTCGCTGCGCAATCCGTCCTCCGCGGACTTATTGGCCTGGCCGGCGGCCATCGCCTCCCGGTCGAAGACCGAACCGTCCCGGACCGTGTTCCAGTTGACCAGCTGCGGCAGCGGGGTCCACGGCGCGTGGCTGGACAGCAACGCCACCTCGGCCATCACCGGCTGGTCGTTGTCGCGCCGCTCGAAGCGGTCGAACGCCGACAGCACGTACTGGTCGGGGATGGAGGCGAAGTTGAACCTGTCGCCCGCGTACCCCATGTTGCGCGAGTCGTAGACTTGGTCGTAGCCGAAGAACGCCCCCTCCGGCCAGGCCCGGCTGTTGCCGGGGAAGAAGCCGGCGACCCGCCAGCCGGCGCGTCCGAACGCCCGGGTCAACGTCAGCCGGTCACTGGTCACCAGGCTGCGGTAGCGCTGCTGGTTGTCCACCCACAGCCCGGACAGGGTGCTGGCGTGCGCCAGCCAGCTGCTGCCTCCGACCGTTGACGAGGTGAGGAAAGCGCTGCGCGACTGGTAGCCCCGCGCCGCCAGCCGCTGCGTGCCGTCGTCGAGCAGGTCACCGATCAGTGGGCTGAAGTCGGGGTGGGTGACCGCGTCCCGGCCGTAGCTCTCCACGAACGCCAGCAGCACGTCCTTGCCGCGCAGCGCGGTCAGCAACTCGTCGGCGGGCACGTCCCGGAACGCGTCGACCGCCGCCAGCTCGGCGAACTCCTGCCGGTCCTGCAGGCTCGCGCCGATCTGCATGGTGTGGTCGTACGCCAACCGGGCGGTCGCCCGGTCGGCGACCGGCAGCCCGATCGTGCGCCACTCGTCCTGGTAGACCACCACCTGCGTACCGAGCAGGGCGAACACCAGCCAGCCGGCGGTCAGCGCACCGACCGTACCGCCGCCGATCCGTCGGTGTGCGGCCAACAGCCGGGCCAGCCGCAGCGTCGCGGCGACCAGCAGCGTCAGCACCCCGATCGTGAGCACGACGGTGCCGACCGCCGCGCCGACCGCCGCGGCCCGGCCGTAGGAGGCGTCGACGAACCGGTATCCGTCGGCCAGCAGACCCCAGTCCAGGACCGGGTCGAACGGCCGGTCCAGCACCGAGAAGAAGCCGATGTCGGCGACCTTCAGCGTGATCAGTACGCCGAGCAGCGCGCCGAGCGTGGCAGCCACCGGGGTGCGGACCCGGCCCGGCAGCACCAGCAGCAGCGCGGCGGCGACCAGCGCCTCGACCGGAATGCGGGCGAACGCGACCGGGACCACCAGATCCAGCTGGTATGGCAGGGTCATCGCGGCCAGCACGCCGCCGACCGCCAGCACGTCGGTCGACCGTCGGGCGGTACGCCGTACCCGCTGACGCCATCCGCTGGTCGGCGGTGCCGTCTCGTCCGCCGCCGTCGTCTGGTCCGCCGCCGCCGTCGTCTGGTCCGCCGCCGTCGTCGTCTGGTCCGCCGTCGTCGTCTGGTCCGCCGCCGTCGTCTGGTCCGCCGCCGCCGTCGTCTGGTCCGTCACGTCGTCGGCGGTGACCGGGGCGGAGTTCGTGGCGGAGGACAAGTTGGGACCTTCCTGGTAGTCGGCCAGGCGGTGCGCCTGCCGGACCGGACTCTGCACGATATCCGTACCACCGGGCACCCACAAATACGCACGACCAGCCGGACCGGATCGATCTGCGGACCACCGGCTTGCGGCCGTGACCGGTCCGCCGCGTCGACCGGTCTACTTCTGCATGGACCAGTTGCGGACGTACTTCGACCGGGCGCTCGACGACGAACCGGCACCTGCGGTGCCACCGGACGACCTGGCCCGAGCGGCCATGGTCGGCGGGAGCCGACTACGCCGACGCAGACGGCTCACCATCGGCGGTGCCGCCGTCGCCGTGACCGTCCTCGCCGCCGTCGCAGCTAGCCTGGCAGCACCCGTCCGGGACGCACCGGCCCCGGTGCCGGCGCAGGCGGCGATGCCGTCGGTCTCGCCCGGCTGTGAACTGGTGCGTCCCACCACCGCTGAGGCGGCGACCGAAGCCGCCGTCTACCTGAGCGTCAACGTGACTGCCGAGCAGCGGCGCGCTGTCGACGCGGCGCTGCGGTCCAATCCGCAGGTTGGGTCGGTGGCGTTTGAGAGCCGGCAGGACGCCTACCAGCGGTTCATTCGGCGGTACAAGGACGATCCTGCCGTTTTGCTCGATCATCCAGACCTGATGGAGAAAGTGACCCCGGACCAGTTGCCAGAGTCCTTCCGGATCACCTTGGCGAACCCATCGGCGTATCAGCAGGTCAGCGGCGGACTACAGGCGATGCCCGGTGTCGAGACGGTCACCGGCTGGTTCTGCCTGTACGGCACGGACAAGCAGGTGGACGAGTGAGTGGGGTTCGGGTCGTAGCGCCGGTCGCTGCCGACCTACCGGTGGAGCCGGCACCGACGAGGTCTGAGCGCGGCGGCGGACCGCTGGCCCGGTGGGCCGCCAGCCGTCGGAAGCAGCGAGTGGCCGGGGACGAGGCGTTCACCGCGTTCGTCGTCGACGCGGCTCCCCGGCTGCGCCGCGTCGCGTACCTGATGTGCCGGGACTGGCATCTCGCGCAGGATCTCACCCAGATCACCTTCACCCGGATGTACGCCTCGTGGAACCGGATCTGGCCCACGGCGAACCTGAACGCGTACAGCCGTCGGGTCCTGATCAACGCGGTCTCCGACGCGATGACGCGGCGCAGCCGCACCGAGGTGCTGCTCGCCGAGCCGCCCGAGCCGGCGGGCCGGCCCGCCGGCTCGGGCGGCTCCACCGAACTGCAGGTGGCGTTGCTGCGTGCGCTGGCGGAGATCCCGGTGCGCGACCGGGCGGTGCTGGTGCTGCGGTACTGGGAGGACCAGAGCGTGCAGGCCGTCGCCGAGATCCTCGGCATCACCACGTCGGCGGTGAAGATGTGCAGCATGCGGGCGCTGCAGCGGCTGCGTACCGTCCTCGGCGAGGACTTCCCGACCAGCTGATCGGAGCCGCGCCCTAGGCTGGGCGGCATACCACCCGCGTCGACCTCGCCGTACCGGCCGACGTCGCAGTACCACTGGACTGCTCGCCGCCCCGAACGTGCCGGCGTTCCACGACGTCGCGATGCTGATCGCGATGGTCGCGGTGGCGACCCACGCCGGCCCACCGGTGTACGACTGGCTTGCCGGCGGGTTGGTGCTGGTCGGGGTCGTGGTGGTGGCTGTTGGCCGGGTGCTGCTCCAGGAACTGCGCCATCCGGCGACGCCGCCGGTCTGGATCGTCTACGGTGCTGTTCCAGCGTTCCGCTTGCACGAGCGGCCAGTCCACCATGTTGTCC
The DNA here is from genome assembly GCF_048060315.1 of Micromonospora sp. LOL_013. NCBI lineage: Bacteria > Bacillati > Actinomycetota > Actinomycetes > Micromonosporales > Micromonosporaceae > Micromonospora > Micromonospora sp. LOL_013. The sequence goes on along the minus strand of NZ_JBHMIQ010000006.1, from coordinate 2,611 downwards.
AAGTCGTCGAGCGCCGTGGTGAAGGCTGACGTTGCGATCGCTGCGTTGTCGTCGGTCGCGAGCCACGCCGCACCAGCCTCCACGACCGCACCGACTGTCACAGCGAGGTAGACCAACGGGCGGTCGCCGTCCGCGTACCGGCCGGCGATGCTGTCGCGATGGTCGCAGGCAATCCGATACATCATGGGTGAACGTGGGGCGAAGTGGAACGGGACGTAGTCCCCAACGTAGCCCCGTGGGCCGATCGGGATCCGCCGTCGGCGGCGAGAGTCCTTGATCGCGGGATCGCCGACCTCCGTGCGCATGATGCCGGCGCGGGCGGAAACATCGCAGGCCAACGGCCTTCTGCAGAGATACTGGCATGATTGTCGATGTCGGTGAAGTGCAGTATCCATCGGCTTCGTGCGGACGTCGACGCCGCTGGGGACATCTGGGTCAAACCTCCGCTGACGTGACCGTGAGGACGGGAGTCTATCGGACTGCCTGTCTGCGAGCGTCGAAGCTCTGACCTGGGGTGGTGGCGCGCCCGGTAGGGTTCGAACCTACGACCTTGGGATTAGAAGTCCCCTGCTCTATCCGCTGAGCTACGGGCGCTTGCTGATCTTCGTCCTAGCGTGCACATAGTAGTGGTCGCAAGTTGCCGTGACGAGTCAGTCGGTCTCCGGTAACCCTCGGTCGACCGGGCGTTGCGCCCTTACCGGTTGACCAGGGTCCGGGCCAGCCGGCTCGGTGGTGAAGTAGCCACGCAGCCAGCGGTCCAGCTCGCTGAACAGCTCGTCGCGGGCCGGCTGGTGGGACAGGGTCAGGTCGTGCAGGCCGCCGTCGATGCGGACCACGGTGACGTGCCGGCCGAGCCGGGGGGCCCACCGGGCCATGTGCTCGACGTCGAGTACCGCGTCGGCCAGGGTGGCCGAATCGTGCCAGCTGTGGCTGCGGTAGGACCGGGAGGAACAGGCCAGCAGGACCGGCGCGGTGATGTGCAGTCCGGCACGTAGCCGCCGCTGGGCGCGTCGGATTGCGGTCAGCCAACCGGCCCGCACCGGGAACCCGGCGAGCGGCTTCCACTCCAGGTCGTAGTCCCAGTGTCCGCGCTGGGAGGCGTGCACGCTCTGCCCGTACACCCGGGAAAGCCCGACCGGGACGACGCGGTAGGGCGAGCGGCCGGTGAGGCGGCAGATGGCCGCCGCTACCGGCCGGCGGAGCAGCCACGGTGCGTTGAGGTCGAAGAACGGGCTGTTCAGGAACAACCCGTCCGGTGCGATGCCCTGGCTGGCCCGCGCGTTGGCCCAGATCGCGGCGATCAGCCCACCGGTCGAGTGGCCGTTGACCAGCAACGTCTCGTTGCCGTCCTGCTCGCGGATGATCCGGGCGGCGGCGTCCAGTTCCGGAAAGTAGTCGCTGAGGTCGCGGCAGAAGTTCGGGGTCTGGTGCGGCAGCAGGCTCCGGCCGTACTTGCGCAGGTCGAGGGCGTAGAAGTCCCAGCCGCCGCGGACGAAGTGGTCTGCCAGATGGGTCTGGAAGAAGTAGTCGACGAAGCCGTGCAGGTAGAGCACCGCCCGCCCGGCCGGGCGGTCCGCCCGGCGGCGGACCAGGGTCGCGACGACCGGACCCTCGTCGTCCGGGTCCAGTTCGATGACCTGCTGCTCGTACGGGGGTCCGAGGATGTCAGGCTGCACGACCTTGACCGTACCGCCGGACGGTTACCTCCGGGTAGCACCGCGCTGCGCGTCGCACAATCATAGGCGGCACTGGCGGCGGCCGAGCGGCGGTGCGCGGCGCGAGGAGGTGCGAGATGAAGGCCGAACAGGCGACGGCGTTCCTGCGGGCGAATCATCGGGCGGTGCTGGTGACCCGGCATCCGGACGGCCGGCCGCAGACCAGTCCGGTGCTGGTCGCGGTCGACGACGCCGGTCGGGTGCTGGTCAGCACCAGGGAAGGCGCGGTCAAGGTCCGCAACCTGCTGCGCGACCCACGAGTCACGTTCTGCGTGACCACCGACCGGTTCTTTGGCGACTGGGTGCAGATCGACGGAGAAGCAGAGGTGGTACGGCTGCCCGAAGCCCTCGACGTGCTGGTCGACTACTACCGACGGATCTCCGGAGAGCATTCCGACTGGGACGACTACCGGGCTGCGATGCGCCGCGACAAGCGGGTGGCGATCCGGGTGAGCGTCACTCATGCCGGTCCGGACGTGCACAGGTGATGGTCCGGATGAGCCCAGGCAACTGCCTGGACGGCCGGCGCGTAGAGCCCACGGGCACGGCAAATGCGGCGGGTGGGGTGTTTAGGTTGGTAGAAGCTCCAGGAGTTCGAGGATCCGTCGGTTCTTGCGGGCGTTGTATCGCAGGGCGGCGTCGATGTTGGTGGTGTCGTGGATTCTGAGCAGGCTGACCACTACGTCTTGGGGGTCTACTGTAGTGGGTAGGAGGCCTGCTGAGTGAACTCAGTCTTCCCAAGTTCATGGCCAAGAGCCGGTCCGAGGTCGGTAGCTGAGCCTACCGGTCACCACCGGACACCGTCCGACCTCCACCCGCCGGTTCCGATGCGCGTCTTAGAGCGACCGGCAATAGGCGTTACCTGAGTCGGCGGGTTGTCGGCCGGGTGTCCCAGC